>NZ_JAYKGW010000001.1:0-26546 GCF_035285525.1 Okeania sp.
GTTGTGGCCTTGATTGAGATGGTGTACTTGCCCTGGGTTGTGGCCTTGATTGAGATGGTGTACTTGCCTGAGGTTGTGGCCTTGATTGAGATGGTGTACTTGCCTGAGGTTGTGGCCTTGATTGAGATGGTGTACTTACTCTGGGTTGTGGCCTTAGTTGAGTTATATTTGATTGGAAAGCAGGTGGCCGAGAACGTAAGTTTTGATTTTCTTGATTAGGTCTTCTTCTTGGAGGCAATCGTTGTGAGTTTTGTTGTGGGGCAGCTTGACTTAAATCTGGAAACTGGTTGGTAGGTTGAGTTCTCCTGGGTTGAGTCCAAGAAGAGGGTAACTTAGGTTCTGGTAGACTTGGGATATCTGGTACTCGTTGACTACCTAGTTCAGGAAGTTGGGTAAATATAGAATCACCTGTCCCATCAGTCTCTCGAGATGGTACTGGAATAGTTGGTAAGCCAGAGAAAGGATCTTTTGTATCTATAATTCCTGGAGTAGAAGTTTGCGTTTGAGAAGTTGTATCAGTTTGAACCTCTTGCTTAAGAGATGACGTTCTCTCATTCGGGTCTGTAGACCTGATTAAATCTGTGGATATTTCCGACTTTTCAGGAACATCTGGAGATGGAAAAAGCCCATCAGTCTTCTGAGGAACATCTGGAGATGGAGAAACTCCATCAGTCGGTGTTGGAGATGGAGATTCTGGAACTTCTGATGTTGGGCTAGGAGAAGTTTCTGGAGTGTTGGTGGTAGAACTATCTGTTTTATTGAAAAAAGGAAGAGAGTCACATCCATTTATCCAGATAGATAGTATACTTACTCCTACTGTTAAGAAAAGTTTACGCATTACAAATATAAAAAGCCTAATATTGCATAGGATAACATTCTCTTCAAGCAAGCTTCACTAAATTGGAAATAATCAAAAAGCTCAGGGTTGGTATTTTAATTTTCTTTCTATCTAAGTTTAGACCCATTTTAAAGTGCATCTTAGCAAGTAAAATACAGGATATTTCGGGTAAAGTAGGTACAGGATAAATTATGGAAATATTGTAATGCTGGCCGGAAAGCCCGCGTAAGTGTATCCTACGAAAGTCAAATTTGGTGTAATTTCCATTTGAATAGTTACACTTCCGAGGCAGGAAGGCAGAAGGAAAAACGAAAAGAAAAGTTGAAAGGAAAAAGGTTTTTTATTATTAGACATCTCCAAAAATCAAAATTAAAATCAATTATTCTATACGAAATTATTAATCATTCTTTCCTGTTCCCTCTTTTATAGACACCCTAAACGGTTCTGTGAAAAGGTAATAGGGGAGTAGAGGAGATGGGATAGCAGGAGTTTCCTTGGTCAGAAACTGCGGAAAAAGATTGAAACAGGACTTACGCATCAAACTGCGTTATCATCTCACATTTATAAAATAGCGAACAACAATAATCACAGGCGAAAACCAGGTTTCTTGGTTGGCGGCAGGTAAGTCCTGTGAAAAATACCCCCCGACTCCCCGACTCCCTCACTCCCTATCCTAGATACGGTTAGGGGTTCTATAGAGATGTTGATTGATTATCCGGAGATGATATTAGAAGTTAGATAGAATAATCATCGGATTGGCAATATACAGAAGTCATCTGACTTAGTAATACATATTTTCAATGCGTATTAGCTTATTACCCTTAAAACAAAAATTAGTGTTGAGAGATTTAAGGAGAATTAAAAGTATTGGAAAAAAAGCTGCTCTTGACTATTAGAGGTGTATATTCATTATTTATGAGGCTAATAGCTGAATTGTTACAAAATGCTACATTAGTATTTTTAGATTATTCATTATAAAACCGAGATGAGGTATAAAAGGTAAGAAATTATGAATGATGGTTCTATATCTCCGGTGGTGCTAATTATTTTAGATGGTTGGGGTTATCGAGAAGACAAAGATGGAAATGCCATTGCTGTGGGTAAAACACC
Organism: Okeania sp.; assembly: GCF_035285525.1. GTDB lineage: Bacteria > Cyanobacteriota > Cyanobacteriia > Cyanobacteriales > Microcoleaceae > Trichodesmium. The sequence continues at coordinate 1,949 of NZ_JAYKGW010000001.1, forward strand.
TAATATAGATAGTCTTTGGCAAGCTTATCCAAGAACTTTGATTCAAGCTTCTGGGAAAGCAGTAGGTTTACCAGAAGGTCAAATGGGTAACTCAGAAGTTGGTCACTTAAATATTGGAGCGGGGAGAGTTGTTCCCCAGGAATTAGTGAGAATTTCTGATGCAGTAGAAGATGGTTCAATAGCAGAAAATCAAGCTATTGAAAAGATTTGCCAGGATGTGATAGAACGTAATTCTAAATTACACTTAGTAGGTTTATGTTCCCCTGGAGGAGTTCATTCCCATATAGACCATTTATTAGGTTTACTGGACATGGCTAAGGCCAAAGGAATTTCTGATATTTGTATTCATGCCATTACTGATGGACGTGATACAAATCCTAAATCAGGAGTTGCTATGCTTAAACAAATAGAATATCATACTAATCAAATTGGTGTAGGCAGAATTGCTACAGTTAGTGGTCGGTATTATGCAATGGATCGGGATAAGCGATGGGATAGAATTCAGAAAGCTTATGAAGTAATGACTCAGGATGGTTATGGAGTAGGTCATTCTGCTTCTGATTTACTACAAAAGTCTTATGCTGAAGGTATAACAGATGAGTTTGTCATCCCAGTTAGAGTAGCTCCAGGAGCTATAGAAGCAGAAGATGGTGTAATTTTCTTTAATTTTCGCCCAGATCGTGCCCGGCAATTAACTCAAGCTTTTGTAGACCCAGGTTTTAATGGATTTGAACGCCAACAAATTCAACCATTGACATTTTTAACTTTTACTCAGTACGATTCTAGTCTGCCAGTTTTAGTGGCTTTTGAACCTCAAAATTTTAATAATATTCTGGGACAGGTAATTTCTCAACATGGTCTGCGTCAGTTCCGGACTGCGGAAACTGAAAAGTATGCTCATGTGACTTACTTTTTTAATGGGGGTTTTGAACAACCATTTGAGGGAGAAGACCGAGAGTTGGTTCAGAGTCCTATGGTAGCTCATTATAATGAAGCACCAGAAATGTCTGCTGAAGAGGTGACAAAAGTAGCGATCGCTGCGGTAAAAAAGCAAATCTATTCTCTAGTCGTGATTAATTATGCTAATCCTGATATGGTGGGTCATACTGGAGTAATGGATGCTGCGGTAACTGCCATTCAGGTAGTTGACGAATGTATAGGAAAACTTTTAGAAAGTATTAGTCGAGTGGGTGGTACAGGGATTATTATTGCTGACCATGGCAATGCTGAGTATATGTGGGATGAAGATGGTAATCCTTGGACAGCTCACACAACTAATCCGGTACCATTTATACTAATAGAGGGAGAAAAACTTAAAATTCCTGGTCATGGGACTGAAGTACCTTTAAAAAAGGATGGGCGGTTAGCAGATGTAGCACCAACTATTTTGGAAATTCTCAATTTGCCTCAACCTGCTGAAATGACTGGAAAGTCAATGATTGATAAGGCCGAGTATGATTTGAAACAAAATCGTACTCCTGTGCGAGTGGGTTTATAAGGTTTCTCAACACTAAGATTATTAGTGAATTTTTTAAACTGTTATTGAAAGAATCAGAAGAATATGAATGTTGTTCAACTTGCGGAAATTATCTGGGTTATATCCGCTCTTGGTATTATTATATTTGTCTTGTTACACAGCCCGAAAGGTGATGGGATAGGTGGTATTGGCGGACAAGCTCAGTTATTTACTAGCACTAAAAGTGCGGAGATAACTTTAAATCGAATTACTTGGACTTTATCTATAGTGTTTATGGGTCTCACTATACTTCTGAGTGCCGGGTGGTTGCCTCAGTAAGAAGTTAGAGGTCAGAAGTCAGAATTCGGAAGTTAAATTCTCGCTGTAACTAAAAATGAGTTTTTCCTATGGAAATGCTCCGCTAAAGAGAATATAGTAATTTCCTAATCTTTGCTTTGACTGTTATTATACTTTCCCAGACAAATATCTGGGAAATTAGTGAATCTAATTATAACAGTCATTTAAGTGGGATGGGCATCCTGCGGGTAGAAAATATAAGGAACGGGCAAGATGCCCTCATACTTCCTCCAAAGACCTAGAAGGCAAACCCAGAAACCCGGTTTCTTGAAGAAACCGGGTTTCTCTGTCTCCCTATTTATCTAATTTTAAGAAATTTTTCTAAACTATCAACTAATGTTGGTGGCCAACGACGAATATTAGCTACCCAATCAAGGTCTTGATACCGAGGGTCTAATCCTACAGTAGCGACCCAATTACTTTCTGCTTCTCCCTTTTTTCCTTGCGACCAAAGACAAGCTGTTAAAGCTGCCCGCATATCTGCAAAGTTGGGATATTTACGAACAAGATTTTTTATAGTTTGGACTGCTTTTTGAGTTTGTCCAATTTGGTAGAGAGCTAGAGCATAATTAGCACGAGCAAAAGCGTATTCAGGGGCTAATTCTGAGGCTTTTTGATAATCTGCGGTAGCTTTTTCCCATTCTCCTAGTCCTCCTTCTGCATTGCCACGGTTATTATAGGCAACTGGGTCTGTTGGGTCTAATTCTATGACTTGATTATAATCAGCGATCGCTTCTGACCATTGTTGGAGTCTTTCATAAGCTATACCACGATTTAGGTAGGGGTCTGGTGCTAAGGGTACAATTTCTATTGCTTTTTCATAATCGGATATTGCTGCTTCTATTTTGTTTTGGCTGAGTCTGACATTACCTCTGTTACTCCAGATAGCAGGGTTGTCGGGATATTGTTTGAGGATTTGAGTCCATAATTGTTCGGCGTTGGTAAAGTCTCCGTTATTACTGGTGTTTAAGGCTTGATCAAATAGATTTTCTAATTTTTCTATTTGGGTGGGAGTAAAATTTTGTGGTTGACTGGCAGCTATTACATTTGATGGGTGACTCAAGGAAAATAGAGATAATAAAAGGGTTGTTATGAAAAGTTGGCGAATTAAGTTCGGCATATTGATAATTTAGTTATATTGTCGGTTAGTATCTTATAGTGCTTTTCATTGTTATATCATGTCCGGTAGCATCGAAAGCGTGTATAAAATTAAGGTGAAAATGAGATAAAACCTTTTACCTTCAACATAGCTGCTTTCTGCCTTTTCCACCAAAGTCTAATATAAACAGGACTTACACAAAGGTACTATGTATAGATTTAAAAAACTATTGCGGAAGGGTTTTTGAGGCTATATGTAGCGTCTCTGCGTAAGTCCTAATAAAATCCGGTTGAATAGGGTTTGCTGAAAAAGTCTTTTAGTAGCGGGGAGGAGCCAGAAGCCAGAAGCCAGAATCCAGGAAGAATAGCAGTTATAAAGGAATTAGCTAGAAAAATTGTCTCTTAATTTTTCTCAAGAACAAAACTTTTTCTGTTAACTTTTTCACCTATTTGACCTAAAAGCTGATACTTTTTCCCGACATAAAATTGCTAAAAAGTTAGTTTGTCTGTCAATACTTTCATGTTTCCATACGCCAGCCCTAAATACTCGTTATATAGTTGTCGGAGATGGGGAGATGGGGAGATTGAAGTGTAGAAAAAATTATGAACATATACAGCAGTCGAAGCAAAGGTTAAGACAGTTCAAAAGCTGAAAACTCAGACAACGCCAGATTCTTCCTTCTTTCTTCTACTATATACTTGTAACCGGATTCTATATAATTAGGGTTTGCGCTCAAAAGTCTCTATTTTAGGGGTAGGAGTCAGGAGGGGGATGCAGAAGGGAATATTGGTTCAAAACAAAAAGGTTTTTTCTCACTGATTGTTTGGAGATGATATGATTCCTGGATAATACAGCAGTTTTTATTTCGGTAGACCACAGTAGGGACGCCCTTATGCAACGTCCCTACGAGATTTTGGTTATGGCTCCGGTGGTTCATCAAGAGTGAAAAGCGCTGTAGGTACTAGGAAGATAAAAAAATATCTGACAGACTAGAAAATCTTTACCGATTCTTTACATTCTCTAACTATAACTATATTTGTGAGGCTAAAAGTTCAGCTTTAAATATACATAAATAGGACAGCTTTTACTGTTAGCCAAGCAAAAATGAACATATTATTATTGGAGAAAAAAAATGCCATCAGATTTTGACACAGAACTTGAGTTAGGTACTGATATTGACAATTCTGACTTTCCTTTAACTCCAGAAACAATTGTATCCTATCGGGCAAAAATTGATGATGATGATGATGAGGACGATGAGGACGATGAGGACGATGATGAGGACGATGATGAGGACGATGATGAGGACGATGATGAGGACGATGATGATGAGGACGATGATGAGGACGATGACGAGGACGATGATGAGGACGATGAGGACGATGATGAGGACGATGAGGACGATGATGAGGACGATGATGATGAGGACGATGATGAGGACGATGAGGACGATGATGAGGACGATGACGAGGACGATGATGATGAGGACGATGATGAAGACGATGATGATAACAATGTGATTGAGGGGACTGACCAAAATGACTCACTGGTTGGTACAAATAATGACGACTTAATCAATGGTCTTGAAGGCGATGATACAGTTACAGGTAAGAGTGGCAATGATGAGATATTTGGTGGTCCTGGTAGCGATCGCTTGATTGGTAATGGTGGTGATGACGAACTCCAAGGTGGTCTCGGTAATGACGAACTCTTAGGTGGTCGAGGTAACGACGAAATTTGGGGTGATAATGGTAATGACCAACTCCGAGGTGGTCGTGGTCATGACGAACTTTTAGGTGGTCGAGGTAACGACAAAATTTGGGGTGATAATGGTAATGACGAATTAATCGGTGGTCGTGGTAATGACGAATTAATCGGTGGTCGAGGCAATGATACCCTCACAGGTGGTCGTGGTAATGACGAATTAATCGGTGGTCAGGGTAATGACGAACTCCGAGGTGGTCAGGACGATGATATCCTCACAGGTGGTAGCGGTAATGATACCTTTGTCCTGGAGGTGGGTCAAGGGACAGACACTATTCGTGATTTCAATGTGGGTCAAGATTTCATTGGTTTGGTAGGTTTCAGCTTTGACGAGTTAGATATTAGTACCTCTGAAGGCAATACTATAATTGAGTTTGGTACTGAAACTATAGCTATTCTTAATGGAGTTGATGCCAGCACTCTAACTGAGAGTTCTTTTGAGATTATCTAAAGGAAGTTCTAATATCATGTCCGGTTGAATAGTTACATTTTGGAGAAAGGAAGGCAGAAGAGAAACTTTTCTGCTATTTTCACCTTGATTTTATACACGCACGGTGCCCGAAAAATCCGATACTAACGGACATGATATAATCAGGACTTACGCAAAGACACTATATAATATAGAATCCCTAAGCGTATCTTTAAAAAAAATAAGCGATCGCTAATCTCTTCAGTATTAGTGGGATAAAACAAAGATTAATTTTGGCAGTAGCATTTTCCTTTCTTTCTTTCAAAATTTTTCGTCAAGCTTTTATATAGAATCCGGTTGAATAGTGATTGTATAGCAATGTGCGCACTTAATCTTTACAAATTGCAGGAACTGTCCAATAGACATCTCCAAAAATGAAAAATCAAATCATATCATATCAAATCCGCTTAATTGCAAAAATATCACGACTTACGCAAAGGTACTATATGTATTGTATAGTTAAAAAACTATTGTACAATAGTTTTAAGCACTATATCTAGGGTCGCTGCGTAAGTCCTGAAATATGATATATGTTTGTAATTTAAGAAATTACTTCAATCCCCCCATCCCCCCATCATCCCATCCCCCCATCTCCCCATCTCCTCCAACTATATAATAACTATTCAACCGGATTTGATATCAATTCTTATCCATAAATTATCAATTCTTTCTTCCTGTTACCAGTTAAGTGTTACCTGTCCCCTCTTTTCTGGAGATGTCTAATAATTATAGAATTATCAACACATACTTATATAACCGAATTCTATATAAGATAAAATCCGGATAATTAATATCCCCAAGTCCGCAGCAACTGGAACGGAGTGGAAAGAAGCAATCTCAGGGGTGCGCAGAGATTGCTTCCTGTCGTCGCAATGACAATTGTTCAACTGGATTTGATATAACGCTCTTTTTTGAATTAGAAGAAAGATTTTCGTAAAAATCTCTCTCCTTTTCTTCATAACAATATTCCACTGCTCCCAATGCTTTGAGGCTGGATTTTTGGGCATTGTTTAATCCTGTGACTCCAGTAATGTTAGCATTTTCATAAGGTCTGGATACTCTCAGGGTTTTGATACACTTTCCTGTTTTAATGTTCCAGAGTTTAATTGTTCCGTCAGCGCTACTGCTGGCAAGAATGTTACCGTTGGGGTGGAATGCTACTGCTAATACCCAACTCTGGTGTCCGCTCAAAGTGGCGTATAGTCTGTGGGTGTTAACATTCCATAAGCGGACAGTGTTGTTCTCTCCTCCACTTGCTAATAGTTGACTGTCTGGACTGAAAGCAATTGAATAAGTCCATGCTTGTTGACCTTCAAAAACGGCGAGGCATTCTTGGGTAGTAATATTCCACAAGCGGACTGTTGTATCATGGCTGCTAGTTGCTAACAGTTTGCCATCAGAACTGAAGGTAACTGACATAATCTCTCCTTGATGTCCTTGAAAACTGCTGAGATTTTGATTTGTCTCAATATCCCACAATTGAAGAATAGGCTCAACTCCACCAACAGCTATTTTCTTACTATCTGGGCTGATGGCAATTGTGTAAACTTTTAATTTACAGTGATTTGGTGAAGTTTTCCGTTCCTGCTTTGTCTTGATATCCCAGAATCTCAAAGAGCAAACGTCTCCAGCACTAACGAATAAGCTATCGTCAGGAGTAAAAGCAATAGAATGCACTTGATCTGTATATCCGCTTAAAGTTGCCAAACATTCACTGGTAATCACATTCCATAACTTAACTGTAAAATCGAAACTTCCACTAGCTAGAGTTTGACCATCAGGACTAAAAGCAACTGATTGCACACGCTCCTGATGTTTGGGGAAAGTTGCTACTACTTTTCCCTCTTTTAGATTCCAAAGTCTGACAGCACAGTCATCGCTACCACTAGCTAAAGTCTTCCCATCAGGACTAAAAGCAATTGAGCGAATCCAATTTCCCCAACCTTCTAAAGTATTTAAGAGTTTGATATTATCAATATTCTCAATGTTCCATAAATTTACTTTTTTATCACTAGCACTACTAGCTAAAATCTTGCCATCAGAACTAAAAGCCACCTGAAATGATCGGGATGTATGTCCTGCTAAAGTCTTCAGTAGTTGGGGGCGATCGCTATAACTGACATCCCACAATTTGACAGTGAAATCACCACTACCACTGGCAAGCATTTTTCCATCTGGGGAAAAAACCAGTCCTCTAACATTATTATTTCCAGGAATAGTAGCAACCAGGGAAATATTTTTGATATCTCTAATATCCCAAAGTTTAATGGTAAAGTCAAAACTAGCACTTGCCAAAACTTTACCATCAGGTCTAAAAGCAATTGTTCTGATTCCTTCTTGATGTCCTGATAAGGTAGCTAAACATTTACCATTATTAACATTCCATAGCTTGATATTTCTATCTTTACTAGCAGTTGCTAAAATTTTCCCACTTGGACTAAAGACTAATTTGTTGATCCAACTTGTGTGCCCTGGTAAGGTAGCTAGATATTTGCCATTCCTGAGATTCCATAATTGGATTTTGCCATCTATACCACAAGTAGCTAAGAGTTGCATATTTGGACTCAAGGCAGTAGCTTTTACGAGTTCAGAATCTATGAGTAAACTTCTCAAACATTTACTGCTGGGCAAATGCCAAATTTTTACTGTTTTGTCAGCACTAGCGCTAACTAGAGTTTGACCGTCCGGAGAAAATTGTATGCTTCTGACTGTATGGGTATGACCTTCCCAAGTCAAAAGTTTTTTACCATCTGCAACTTGCCACAAATGAATTTTGCCAGATTCATCTCCCGTTGCCAAGAGTTTACTATCAGAAGTAAAAGTTAACGACCTAACTGTACTCATAGACTCCATAAAAACACAATCAGTCAGATTTGCTTCAGTCAAATTAACATCCTGCAAACTCGCACCTACAAAATTAGCTCCCAAAATGACAGTGTGACTCAAATCCCAACGCTCCAAAGCCAGATTATCAGTTTTTACTAGCAATGTCGTTCCATTGCCACCCAAATAACCAACCTCGTCAACAGTTTTCCCCCGCGTTCCCTCCACAACTTCCCTTAACTGATTACAAATTTGCGCTGGGGTTGTTTTCCCAGAGAGTATGGACAACAACAAATCTATAACTGCCTTCGCCAGGGGTATCTCTCCAAAAGTGGAACGCAAACGCTCCCAAGACTCTCTAGAAAAAGTTTTTAGAGGCGCAATAGAAATAACCTCCCCTTTAGCATCCACTTCCCGTTGGAAATAATTAGACCAAGTGTATTCCTGAGCTGTTGCCTGGCAATTAACATGAGACTGCGCTGCTGCCACTTCCATAAAATCTGGAGGCAACACCCCCAACTCGGCAGCAAATTTATAGGCAACAAAAAACTCCAACAACGAACGATGCGCCGGACTATAATCCCCATCTTCATTGCGAATCAACATTGTCTGACCCATCATGTCGTAATGCCAGTGGTCTAAATCTTTTTTTTCTCGCACTTCTGATTCAAACAAGCGACGAATGCGGTCAGGAAACTCCCGATAGTTGAGACTCATCTTGTTGTTAGATAACATTTCCCAAGAAAGTTCGCAGAGAAAATACAACTTATCTGCTATAGAAGTAAAAGTGCGCTTTTGCTTGATATCTCGTGCCATCTTGTGTTTCACTGCATAGAGATAAATCCGCGCCAAATCTATCGCTTTCCCTGCTTCAATGTCTGGCAGCGCCTCCAGAATCAACTCGCTCATCACCGGACGTCTCGCTAAATCTAATAATTGAGGATCGCCCATCACCTTTTCCACTGTCGCGGGTTCAGTCTGAAACGAAAGCACCCGACGAATTTGGTCGTCGTTAAATTTCTGTAGTTCCAACACTTCAAACTGGGGAGGTTCCCCAGTCAAGTTAGCTACAGAAGCTTGCAACTCGGCATTCAATAAAGCCAGACCTTCTTTGGCTTCTGGGAAATGCTCTGTGCGACAAGTGAGAATCACCTTAGCTCCTGGAACTACTGTTTGCGCTAACTCCCAAAAATTATTAATCATCCTTTGCCGATCCACCTTAGCTGCCATTTCGTCGAAACCGTCAAAAATCACCAACAACTTACCCATGCGGTTGAGGAGTTCAAAAGCAGAATAACCAGGCAGGGGAATTTCATGTTGGCGGAAAAAGAACTCGGAAAAGAGAGACTCCATATTAACTGCCCTAGCATAATCTCGCAACAAAATAATTAGAGGCAAGCGGGGACGTTCCACTCCTCGCTTTTTCGCATCCAAATAGCGCTGCAACTGTTTCCAAGCGTAATGGAAAACAAACCAAGTTTTACCAGTACCGAACTCTCCCAAAACTGACAAGTGTTTTTTAGCTGGATCGCTTTGCCATTGGTCAATATAACCATCTATCCAGCCGTCTTCTGACCCGTAATAACTGACTCCTATTTTTTGTTTAGTATTGGGATCAATTTCTGCTTTGCTACAAGCGAGGGGTACATATTTGACATCTATTCCCCGCTGTTCGACCTGTTCTTCTAACCACTGACAATAACCACTGAAGTCTGCTTCTTGGTCTATCAGTTCGTCGAAGGTGTAGCAAAATAAATTTTGGTTTTCTGGTTGTTTCGCTTCATCGCGAGCTGCTTTACTAATTCGACGGACTGCAACTAACCAACCTTCATTGGTTTTTTCAGTGGTGACGGACTGACGCAAAGCCTTGAGATCGTAAATTTCTGCTTCACCTTCTAATCCTCGAATTAGGATGCGATCATGTCCGCGACGAGTTTTAATTTTGATCGTCCATTCAAACCACCTTTTACCTTTTTTATTCTCACGGTGATAGTCTGTAAATTGATATCCGAGGATTTCAAACCATTCTCTCATCTGTTGGGGGAGCAGGAAGTTGTGGTGATCGCTATTTTGTTTAATTTCGGCTTCCACAACTCCTCTAAAATTAGCTCTGGAGACTCGTTGCTGAAATAAGTTTGCTAGTATTTTCCATAATTTAGCACCTTCTTGTCTGATATATACTCGATCAAAATTTGTTTTTGCTGATATTTCTGCGTATCTTTCCCCCTTCCAAGCTAGGGAAAAAATATTCTTTTGCAAGTCGCTGAGATTTTTTTCTTTTAGTTGATTATTGATAAACTCTAATGCTTCTTCTGGTGTCATAGATCATGGCCTTTACTGTTTCAGGACTTACGCAAGGACACTATATAGCTCCCAAATCGGTTCTATAAAATTAGGTGCGGAGATGGGAAGATGGAGCTATTTTTCTACCTTTTTCCCTATTCCATTTCTCTCACTCCTGACTTCCCCTCCTGGGAGGGGTTAGGGGTGGGTTAACTCCTGACTCCTGTCTCCTTTGGCAAAAACCAACACCTTTGCCAACATAGCGTTAGGGGTTCTATATAGAAGCCCTAACCGTATCTTTGCAAAAGTGAGGATTAAAAGACAGGATTCAGGATATAGGAGTCAGGAGTCAGAATTTCCAGAAATAGAATAGAGAAAAAAATATAAAAATACCCCCATTATGCACTATCTCCCCTACTCCCTTACTCCCCAGCTAATTTTATACAGGCATTTAGGGGTTCTATATAGCGGTTTTGCGTCACTCCTGATTCTAACATTTTCAGAGTTAGAGCTGTTTTGAAAGACCTACTCAGGAGTTGAGTCAAATATCCAGGAATTAGGCAGAGAAACCATACATATAGGACTAAAGCCATGAGGTAGGAAAAACAGGGGTTTGAGATTGCTTCCCTTGGGTCGTATCGTAGGAAAATACGTTGCACTTGCGTAAGTCCTAGTTATAACTTACGCAAAGAAACCCGGTTTCTCTTAGAAACCGGGTTTCTGGGTTCAGATGGCTTTAGTCCTGATAGTCAGAGATAAATGGTCTTTTCTTGTTTCATAAAACCGATATAAAACGTCATAAAAAGTGACATTTTCATGTTTACTTCCTGCTGTACGGACGTTGCATACAACGTCCCTACTAGGGTCCTCGGACACCAACTAGCTGATTATATCCTGTAATGACGTAAATTATCAACTAAGTTTTCACTCTACAGGTGGTGCATATTTCATATTTTTAGGACTAAAGCCATGAGGTAGGAAAAACAGGGGTTTGAGATTGCTTCCCTTGGGTCGTATCGGACGAAAATAGGTTGCAGTTGCGTAAGTCCTGATTTTGCGTAAGTCCTGATATCAAATCATAGACTTGTATGTAGGGACAAAGGATAGTTCACCTAAATCAAGTAATTTGGCGTAAGTCTTGCTACTAACAAAAACTAACTTTTTATTTCAACAAAAACTAACTTCCAGTCATAACATTTCCTAACCAAAAGCCTCTAAGAGCAAAATTAAGATAGAAGTATCGAGCGAATCGATAGTCAACCAAAAATTAATTGGAAGCCTGAAAATGGAAATAACATTTGACCCCAGAATTGAGTTTATTGAGCCGATAGAAGAAATAGATGAGAGGACAGTCTTTTCCTTGGAAGATAAATATTTTACTCTTGTCCCTGAAGTTATTGAGCGTGTCAAAGAAACAGTTGAGTCAGGAGAAATCTTTATAGATCCTACATGGCCTGGTAGTCCTTCTATACCAAAACCTAAATCGGTTTCAGGAAAAGAATATTCGAATAATGCAGATAAAGATACTAACGGAATACCAGATCCTACTCAAAATCTACTTTGGTTTGGAAATGGCTTAACGAATAATGCATTTGATTATGGGATTGGAGCACAGGTAGATGCTATATCAAATTCGGGAGATGCTCTCTTCTCTTCAGTTGTTAGAAATCAAAGTAACCTGGTGTTTTCTACAACTTTTAGTAACAAAATCTACTATGAAACTCCTTCTGGAGGGAAAGGAGTTTGGGCATCCCCTAGTCAAATAGATAAACCAAATGAGCCAGTAGGCGATCCTGGAGTGCTTGATGTAGATGGTTTAGAATTATGGGGTCCTGTAGATGGTAATCGCTTCTCTGTATATGGAGATCAAAATGCAGCTGTCTACGATTACGATTATGTTAGCGGAAATATTACCGCGCTATATTCTCAGGTAGACATTGCTCAAGCTATTGGTGTATCCCCTACAGCTGCGGACAAAGTTAACATTGATGCTATGATGACATCTGGGGAGAAAATTATATTTAGTATCGATCCTATTGAGGAGTTGGGACTTGATGGAGGTGAAATTTGGTTTTGGGACGGGAGTACAGCAACGGCTAGTTTCCTCAAACATGGAGGTCATGTTTGGGATACTGAGTTTGATGTGATGAAGACTTTTGGCACAGTTTCAGAAAATATTAATGCTCTAGAATCTGTTGGTCAATACTTTTTACCATGGCTAACAGCGGATTATTTGGTGCCTGTGGAAGTTGATGAGAAGTTATTATTGTCAGATCCGCTTCCTCTTGGTGGTGTTGATCCTGATATTATAAAAGTTCCAGGAGGAATAAAAATCAACGGTACAAGAGGTAATGACAAACTCATTGGTGATAGTGGTGATGATACCCTTAATGGTGGTCGTGGTAATGACTACTTAAATGGTAAGAGTGGCGATGATACCCTTAATGGCGGTAATGGCAATGATACCCTTAATGGTGGTAATGGCGATGATACCCTTAATGGTGGTCGTGGTAATGACAAACTTCTTGGTAAATCAGGTGACGATTTGCTCCTAGGTTACTCCGGTAAAGATACCTTGCAAGGAGATGCTGGTAACGATACCCTTACAGGTGGTGGAGGTCCTGACAAATTTCTCTTTAATACCAATAAGACATTTAAGACAAATGATCTAGGTATAGATGAAATCACTGATTTTTCACAAAAACAGGGAGATGTGATTATCCTAGATCTTACAACTTTCACTGCTATCAACAGTACTCCGGGAACTGGATTCAGTATTGCTGATGAATTTGCTACAGTTACTGATGACTCACTGGCAGCAACATCTGATGCCGTAATTGTCTATAATAGTGACAATGGTAATTTGTTCTATAATCCCAATGGTAGTGACTCAGGTTTCGGTACTGGTGGTCAGTTTGCAACTTTGACAAATACTCCATCCTTAGAAGCAGGAGATTTCTTCCTCAGAAATTAAATCCTAGATTCCGCACTACCAAATTTAGTGTGAAATAAGGGGATTTGATATAAAACTGATATGAAACATTAAATTTTCCCTCCCTTCTAGAGCAGTAGGGGGGATATTATTTTGCCATGCTATAATCTCAATCATACCTATTAATTATTAAGGTGAAGCTCAATGGTTTTAACTGCCCAACAATTAGAGGCAATAATGCCTGATGCCACTCAATTAGAAAGCGACGAACCCCCCATGGAAAGCTCTCAACACTATACCCAACTTATGTTGCTAGTTATTTGTCTGGAATGGTTGTGGCGCAATAGAAATGATTACTTTATTGGTGCTAACTTGACTATTTATTACAGTCGCCAATATCTGAAAACTCGTGACTTTCGCAGACCAGACTTTTTCTTAGTCAAGGATACCCAGAAGCAACCCCGGAAGTCATGGGTAGTGTGGGAGGAAAACGGTAAATATCCCAATTTAATAATAGAGTTACTATCAGACTCTACCGCTATAGTAGATCGCAACTTCAAAAAACAGTTATATCAAAACAACTTCCGCACCCCAGAGTATTTTTGGTTTGACCCGGAAACTATGGAGTTTATGGGATTTCGCTTACAACAAAATGGTTATGCAGAAATTCAACCGAATGATCGAGGTTGGGGTTGGAGTCAAGAATTAGAATTATATTTAGGAGTAGATGAAGGTCAACTTCGTTATTTTACTGCTAATGGTGAACGAGTGCCAACTCCCCAGGAGGATGCGATACAAGAAAAATTGCACGCTCAAGTAGCTCACTCACAAGCCCAAAATGCTTTTGCTGATGGTGAAGAAATTGGGGAACAACGAGGCCGAGAAATTGGCCAACAAGAAGCCAAACAAGAAGCAGTCCCTCGATTACTCAAATTAGGATTGAGTTTAGCGGTAATTGCTGAATCTTTAGATTTGCCTTTGTCGGTTGTTCAACAAATAGCTAATTCTGCTAATAATAATTAGCCTACCTTTGTCAGCTGTTCAACAAATAGACATCTCCGGAAAAGAGGGAACAGGGAACACAACCGCGCTTAACTGGGAAGAGTAATTGATGCTTTCGTATGGGAGAATTGATTCTATTTTTTATTTCTGGAGATGTCTAATACCTAATTTTACTAATAATTGAGTTCTAGACTAACTTGACTACAGAATATTTTTGAGGGATAATTCAATTTTATTTGTAGTCAAGTTAATTTACAACGGTTTTCCTAAACGGTAAACCACTGTAGAGACCTTGCATGCAACGTCTCTACAAGATTTTGGTTATGGCTCCGGTGGTTCATCAAGAGTGAAAAGCGCTGTAAAAAAATTAGACAGAAAGTTGAAGCAATAAATCTACTATTATAGCGTTTTTTACAAAGAAAGGTAAACTACAAAACTCTTTCCTTCTTTCTTTCTTAAATCATATTTTTAGCTTTAGCTTGAATCAATAAATCTGAATCATCCACAAACAACTCAGCAGTTTGATTATCGCCTAATTCTTTCAATGCCAATAAACAAGCATATTTTAAGTCAAAAATTCTTGTATTACTGATAGTTTCTTTAAGTAAAGGTATCGCTTGCTCATCTCCCAAATTTCCCAGAGCAAGTGCAGCAGCACCACGAGACTTCTGAAACTGAGGCGCTGTATTATGGAGTGCTTCTACCAACAGATCGTAAGCATCAACATATTTGAGCCAACCTAATAGTTTCACTACATGATAGTGAGCGCCATAATCATTATGAGCGCTTTCAGCAAAAGTTGCTATTAATGCTGCACCTGCAACTTCCGGGTAAACGTCTAAAAGAGTTTTGCTAGCTAAATAACACCTGCCAAAATCTGTACTGTATAACTCGTTAATCACAAATTCTAAAGCTGGAGTTTGATCGTATTCGTGAACTAATTCTAAATCATGGGGACGATCGCAAATCACTAAATCTAAAAAGGGTTCAATTTTAGCAAATTTCATCTCACCTTTGGGAATACCTGCTGCTGCTAATAGTCTAATTGCTCGGAGACGAAAAACCATCGAAACAGGACATTTAGCAATATTCGGAATAGACTGATAATATTTAGCATCAATCAAGTCTTGAATACAAGCACGTCTAGCATTAACACTGGAATGCTCTAAAAATTTCACTACTTTTGTCATTTGGGAATAATCTCCCGTTAAACGACAAACAGTAGCGATCGCTGCACTAGCAATAGGTTCGTCATCAGATTCGATAAATTGCTGAATTTTGGTTATTGCAGGTTTATAGTCAAATTTTGCCAATACCTGAATAATTAAACGATAAGTTTGATTTGGTTTTTCCAGCAACTGGGCAATTTCTGCCATAATTTCTTGGTCTTCTGTTCCTAGTTCCCCTATTGCCCAGACAGCATTTTCTACAGTATAACAGTCTGCATCACTTAAACAAGCTCGAATTGTCGGTAATGCTGATTTCACATTCAAACGCCCCAAGGTTTCGATCGCTTTACGTCTAGCAATTTTATGTTCTAAGACAGGATTAGTGTCTTTTATGGTTTTGATTAAAGCATTAATAGAGCGATCGCTGGGAAAATTCACTAAATGACTTGCTGCTACATAACGTTCTGATTTATTTTCTAATTCTTCTAGAGGTGTTTCTAATAAAGAAATTGCTTTTTCTTCAGTTAATCCAGGAAATATATTGAAAAAACGCTTATCCATTTTTTTGGGGTGTTAATTATAATCAACAATTACAGAAGTTTTCAAGTCAATGAACCACATAAAAACAAATGATCATCTCGTAGGGACGTTGCATACAACCTCCCTACTTTGTAGTCTACTGAAATGAAAAGCGTTGTAATTTCTTGAATAGATTATATCAGGACTTACGCAGAAACTTAGTTTATCAACAAAATTTCGTGGTTTGAACTGAACCCAGAAACCCGGTTTCTCCTAGAAACCGGGTTCCTCCCGTGTAAGTCCTAATATAAAGGTTTGGGACAAAAATACACAGGACTGACGCAGCGACCTTAGATATAGCGCTTAAAACTATTGCGCAATAGTTTTTTGACTCTATAGAACCCCTAAACGGATCTCTAAAATTAGTTGGGGAGATGGGGAGATGGGGAGTAGGGAGTGGGTGAGATGGGGAGATGGTGAATATAAAGCTCTAATTCTAGCTTTTTCCCTATTCTATTTCTCTCACTCCTGACTTCTTTGGCAAAAAAACACACCTGTGTAAAGATACGCTTAGGGGTTCTATATTAGAGTTGTTAGGAATTAAGCAAAAAAAATGGCTAAAACCTTTATCAGTAAAGGCTTACAGATATTTGAGATGTCTAAATCACTAAAACTCTTGCATAGCAAGCTTTTGAGTATTTTAAATTTTTATTTCCCAACAACTCTATTATATATAGTACCTTTGCGTAAGTCATGATACATACTAAAGTAGAGACATTCCATGGAATGTCTCTACTATTTTTCACCAAATATTTTTGAATCAGGACTTATGCAGAACTATCATATCTTTTCTCTAAGAATTTGCGTAAGTCTTGTTAATGTGGGTAGAAAACCTGAAGGTATTTCAGTAAATTAGAGAATACCTATATTCGCCAACCCTAAAATCACACCAAATCCGATGACATGGCCTAAACTGGTAGTTGCTAATAAAGCAGGATAACCCATTCCACCAAACATTTCTGGCATAGGTAATGCAGGTCCAGCACTAGGAGTAGCCATAGTGGACTTACCTACAGCGATCGCTAATATATTGCAAACAATCATTACTATTCCCACTAGAGGACTCCACTCAGGGGTATGGGGAACTGCAGCAGCAAGTGTTATTAAATGAATCATGTTAATTTCTCCTTAATTGATTAAAACAGTAATTCAAACTGGATAAACTGATTTTTTTTTGTGAATATTTTAAATCTTTTTAACAAACATAAGAATATTAAAAAGAATCTGTCTTGAAAGCAACAATAGCACAGAAATATTCTGATAACTTTAATGCTCAATGCAACAGCAATAACACCAAAAATCCTCGTCTTTAAATACTCCCTTTGCTTGAGCAAAAGGAGATGTCAATTAATTTAATATTTTCTCAAACTTTGTCAAGTAATTAAGTAGTAAAAGTAATAAAAATTAACTTTACAAAATTTACATATTATTTAGTGAAGTTTTATTAATTTGTTTCTGATAAATAAAATTTTGAACCATTACATTATATATTGATTCTGTGAGTAATCAAGCTTTTTGAGAATTAAAGAGAATACCTTAATTATTTAATTAATTTCATGTCCTAGTATCTACTTTTTAAAGTATTCAGGACTGATGCGGGCAAACGTAAAAAGCCCGTTTTTTCATAGGTATCTATTGTTTGTTAAAAACAACTTTAATCTAAATTAAACCATAAAGTCTTTAGGAAAAAAACAATGGGAAACTTAACCACAGTCGAGCCACTAGAACTCCGCCCCAATGCTTCTGAAGGAGAACTAGAGCAAATCATCAAAGCTGTCTACAAGCAAGTATTAGGAAATCAGCATCTGATGGAAGGCGATCGCCTCTCTAGTGCTGAATCTAAACTCTGCAATGGTGATATTACAGTCCGTGAGTTTGTGAGAAGTGTAGCTCAATCAAGTCTTTATCAGAAACTATTTTTTGAATCCTCATCTCAGTACCGCTTTATTGAGTTAAACTTTAAGCATTTGTTAGGTCGTGCTCCTCAAGCACAGGAAGAAATTTCTGAACACGTTCAGACTTATAATCAAAAAGGGTACGAAGTTGAAATTAACTCCTACATAGATAGTGAGGAGTATATCGAAAGTTTTGGTGATAATGTTGTACCTTATCCCCGTAGTATCCGTTCAGTTGTTGGACTGAAAAACGAAGTTTTCAACCGCACATTTTCTTTGTTCCGGGGTCCTGCTACCAACGATAGTGATAACCGTGCCAAGTTAATAACTTCTATAGCTGCCAACTTACCTACTCCCATTAAGCTTGCTGTAGGTAATGGAGCTTACAGCAATACAGGAAAACGCTTCAAAATTCAGTTTTCTAGCTCTAAAACTTCTGCTAGACTGAACAAATTTAGCCGTCAGGAATGTGTAGTTAACTACAACCAGATGTCTCAACAAGTTCAAAACATTCATAAGACAGGTGGAAATATTCTAAGTATTACTGAAGTAGCATAGTATTTTTCCTTTTTGTTATAAGATACTCCCGATGCTGTATTGTATAAACACTATGGCACGGTTTTTTTAGTGTATGTTAATAATTAGGGCTTGCTGATTAAATCAGAAAGTATTGAGAGATAAAAGTTTCAGTATCATTTTGTCGAAAAAAGTATAAGGTTTTAGATGTCTCAGGTGCAAAAATTCAGCATTTTGGGCTAACTATGGTAAAAAAATGAAGAGGCTATTCTTCTGAACTACCTTCTCCATAATTCCCATTGATTCTGACTCCTGATTCCTGACTTCTGGCCTGATTACTCATACTTTCCATAAGCAAGCCCTAATTAGTTCTCAAATTATTATAATTTTTCCATGTCTCCAGAAGAAATAGATAGTTTTCTCACAAAAACTAGACAAGAAGCAATCCAAAAAACTTTTGACATTAATAATAGCCAAAGGTTACAACTGATGGTAGAATGTATGGGTGATTCCCGGGGGATGGTCCGCTTAGGTTTTGCCGAAACTCTTGGACAAATTGGCAAACCAGCTACTCCTTTTCTCACTGAAGCTCTCCTAAATCACTCCGATCCAGTTGTCCGACGAGCTAGTGCCAAAACTTTGACCCTCATTGCCGATCCAGATACAGTTTCCCCCCTAGTCCATGCTCTACTTAATGATGAAGATACAGTAGTAAAAGGCTCATCAGCAGGCGCTCTGGCTCGGATAGGAGAACCTGCTGCCCCTGTTTTATTAGAAATTTTAGGCTCTAGAGAACATCCAGAAAGCACTAAAGGTCATGCTGCTTGGGCTTTAGCATTTATTGGAGCTGAAGCCAAAGAGCATTTGTATCGGGAGATTAATTCTGAAAAAGTGGCAGTTAGATCTGCTGTGGTGGGAGCGATCGCTAAAATTGCTCAAGACTCAGGAGAAGAGGAAGCCATCAATATTTTGATAACTGCCCTAGAAGATTCGTCGGAGGAGGTACGGATTGAAGCAGCAGCAGTTTTGGGAAATTTAGCTTATAAACCAGCAGTTCCCAATCTAGTTGAATTACTGAATCATCGGACTAGCGGTGAAACTCGCAAGGCAGCAGCTTTGTCTTTAATGAAAATTCGTTCCCATAGTGCTTTAGAGCCGTTGCGGGGAGCATGGGAACAAGAGTCAGAGGAAGATATTAAGAAAATTATCAAATTGGCAATTACTCAATTAGAGAGACAACCTCCTTCTTGAGCTGAGGAGTAGGGGAGTGGGGGAGTAGGGGAGTGGGGGAGTAATAGAATTATCAACAAATACGATATACTCAGTTTCTTGGTAAGTTGATCTAGGGCTTGCTGATTAAATATCAAAATCTTGACGAGCTGAAGGTTTTACCCTTTTAAGGTACTAATAAAGTACCAGCTTTTAGGTGGTAATGGTACGGTTCCCGAAAAATCATGCATTTTAGGATTTTCGGCAACATAAGGGTAGAAAATCACTCTGATAATTCTTCTGACTACTTCTTCTATGATTTTCATTCCTGCTGGATTCTGGATTCTACCTCTACCACTCATACTTTTTCAGCAAACCCTCTATACTAAGTCTAAAAAATTTCCGATAGAAGAAAGGTATTCTTTAATTGACCAAATTAGACGCTCGTCACGTTCTGTTTGTGCTAATTTGGCTGGAGCTTGGCGAAAACGTAGATATGAACTAGCTTTTGTTGCTAAATTCAATGACTGTGAAGCAGAAGCAGCGGAAACACAAACTTGGCTTGATTTTGCTGTGAAATGTTGATATTTAGATGCAGAAACAGGACAAAAACTTTCAAAAAGCTATGATGAAATTATCAGCATTTTAGTCAAAATAATCAATAATCCTTATCCTTGGTTGTTGAAACATCGAGGAGATAAAGAAATGAAAAGTTAGTTGGTGTTTTTCTCTGATGGTATTACTCTTAGGACTTACGCACGAAACACTATATGTAGCTTCTATAACTATTGTGCAATAGTTTTTTAACTCTATAGATAGTACCTTTGCGTAAGTCCTGACTCTGTATTATTAGAAAGCTCCAGAAAGTGTTCTGAAACCTTTATAATGCTGTTCCAAAATCAGTATTTTTGGAGATGTCTATTTTACTCCCTCACTCCCCCACTCCCTTACTCCCTACTCCCTGACTTAAACTTCAACATATCCAACCGAGATAAAGCACTATTAGCAGTTTGGCGTATCAAGACATCAGCAGATTCATCATTGGCTAATTTGCTTAATACTTCTTTAGAGCGTTCGTCATTAATAGAACTAACAGCATTAAGAATCCCTACTGCCAAACCTATATTATCAGTTCCATCAAGAACCTCCAGTAAACTATCTAAAGCAGGCACACCAACAACTCCTAATGCCATTGCCGAGGCCAGATTAACAACAGGATGAGGGTCAACGAGTCCTTTTTTCAAACTCTCAATACCTTCTGAAGGAAAGGGGACATCGTTATGATTACAGTTAATAGCTACTTGAGCTAAAGCTTTAGCACAACTACTTCTAATAGTTGAATTATCACTATTGATCAATGAATATACTAGAGGTGGTACTGTATCTATTCCTATCACCCCCAATACCTTAACTGCTGCTCGCCGATAAGTGGTGTCTTCTTCTGCCAAAATTTCCATTAACTTAGGAATAGTATTTTCATGGCGGGTTTCGGCTATTTGCCACATTGCTCGATCGCGGAGGTGAGGGTTAGGATGTTTTAATTGTTCAAATAATGAAGATTGTGTCATTTCAGTTATCAGTTATCAGTTATAAGTATCTCCTGTGACAGGCGTAGTTTTGTAATATCATGTCCAAAAGTAGGGGTGAACCACTATTCCCCCCTACAGCATTTTGGTTATAAGAATGTGGTTCATCAATCTGAAAAGCCTTGTAACTGGACTTTTGGAGAAAAAAGGTCAAAAACAAGGTAAAACGGTTATATAGTAAGATTTTTACCTAAAATTAACTGTTTTCTTGATATATCTAGGTTTCAGCCATTTTCAGCAATTCCAGGTATTTTCCTTGCTAATTACTGGGTTTGAAGCCATTTTCAGCGTCAAAAATCTACAACTCCAGGTAATACAACCAAGATGGTTGTGCGACAAAAGCCAAGGGACTCTTAGTTAGTTGCTTACCAAATATTCGGTAAGTAATTAACTGAGAGTCCCAAAGTTATCTAAAATTAAAGTAGTTTTCAAGCCAGAATTTTATTCTAGCCTCAACTCAACTAAATTCTATTAGGATAAGGAGTTGATTACATAGTCTAGAAGAGCATTGTACTCAGTCAATGCTTGAGCAGACATATCGCGAGGAGCGCAACCACGGTTACGAGCATAGCTTAAAGCTTCAACGTAAGGAGCAGTAGGTAGGCTTAAAGCACGATAAACTTCACGTTGACCAGCAATTCCCCACTCATCTAAAGGACCAGTTCCACCAACAACTAAGCAGTAGTTGATTAAACGTAGGTAGTGCTTGATATCACGGAGACACTTGGACTTGAAAGTTTCTGTGGAGTTAGCTTCACCAGGGTTGTTCAAGTATTGATACTTCTTGATGCAAGCATCATAAGCTTCTTTAGCAACTGCATCAAGATTGTTAGCTAGCTTTTCAGCAGCTTCTAAACGAGCTCCAGCACGTTGGATAGAACCTTGTACGGACTCTAGATCTGAGCTGCTAGGAAAACGACCTGCTGCATCAGCAGCGGAAACTACTGTAGTAATAACTGATTTCATGTCTTTAAAACTCTATTTTTTGTTTTTGTTGGACTTGATTGACATACCCCCGATTTGTGCCTACAGGACAACCCGGGATTCTTCAGCCTAAAAATTTTGGCCACTGTTTAT
The DNA here is from genome assembly GCF_035285525.1 of Okeania sp. Lineage (GTDB taxonomy): Bacteria > Cyanobacteriota > Cyanobacteriia > Cyanobacteriales > Microcoleaceae > Trichodesmium. Next base: position 24,165 of record NZ_JAYKGW010000001.1, read on the forward strand.
ACAGAGGTGATGTCTTCCCCCTGTTTTAATACCTAGCTCGGTTATAGTAAGACAGCTTGGGAGAGATTAGCTTAGAGCAGAAATTACTTGATCGAAATAGCCACTTGCTTCAGCAACTAAGCTAGCACAACGATCTTCTGTTACAGTAGCACCCATGATGCGCTTCTTACCTCCAGCCAATTCATCACTAGGTTGGTCTTTGATGTGAGCAGCAGCTTGGGCTTTCATAATTTGAACAGCACGAGCAGTAGACTGAAGAGGTACACCTAAAGCGATATAAGTTTCTTTTAAACCATTTAAGCAGCGGTCGTTAAGAACGGAAGCATCACCAGCTAATAATGCGTAAGTAACGTAGCGGAGGATGATTTCACCATCGCGTAGGCAAGCAGCCATACGACGGTTAGGATAGCAGTTACCACCAGCTTGGATTAATCCGTCGTTTTCGCAGATCATACCAGCAATAGCATCAGATACCATGCAGCTTGCGTTGCTAGCAATAGCGTTGACTGCATCAAGACGTCTGTTGCCTGAAGCGATGAATTCTTTTAAGCTAGCTAATTCTGCGCCACCAATAGGAGCAGTTTTTGTATCTGCTGTAACTACAGCTTTTGAAAAAGCGTCTAACATTGAGTTCTCCTTAAAAATTTATTTTCTGTAACTCGATAATTACAGTCTCTAATAACAGGGTGTGTTTTGTCTCGCTTTCTGAGTAAGAAAGTAATATTTTGTAAAAAAGTAAATATTTGTTACTATCTTTTAATCAAAGCCAATGAAATGCCAAGGAACAGGAAGTAGTGGGAGTATCTTGTTCCTACCCCTGGTATTCTTGTGTCCTGTATACATGAGTTTGCGCTTCTTTAGTCTGATGGTGAAGGTAGGGAGTAGGGAGTAGTTAAGGTTTAGGATTTAGGGGAGTTCTGGAAGAGGCGGTCATGTCCTATCCACCCTTAGTTTCTCTGTCATAATAAATTATCACTTTGTCTTTAGTACCCTCCATTAATGGAAAAGCTGGTACTTTTTCAACACTTAAAATTGTTCAAACCTTTATTTCTAAATGCTAGGGAGATTTAATTAGCAAGCCCTAGATAGGGTTTGTGCTTCTTCAGTCTTTTTTTAAGGAGTAGGGGAGCTGGAAAGTATTTTTTTTGGCCCAACTATGCGCCTAAAATGTTAGCTTGAGGAGCATAGTTGAGCTGAAAACCAGTAGAACTGAGGCTCAGGCGCTATATATAGCTTCTATAACTATTGCACAATAGTTTTTTAACTCTATATATATAGTACCTTTGCTTAAGTCCTGACCAGGTATTTTTTCTAAACCTAAAAAGGCTAAAACATTTATCTGTAAAGACTTTGAGATTTAATTAGCAAGCCCTACATAGGGTTTGCGTATGTAAAGTCTTTATTACTGGTGTAGAAATCAGGGGTCAATATTTAGGATTCAGCAGTCAGAATAAATGTCAATTTTATAGATACAGGACTTACACAGCGACCCTAGATATAGTTTTGAAAACTATATCTAGGGCTTGCCGAAAAAGTCTTATGGGTGAGGGTAGGAATCAGGAGTCAGGAGTCAGGTAGGGGAGCCGTCGGATTTGCGAAGTACAGGAGACAAGAGTCGTAGGGACGTTGCATAAGAAAAATGCGTTTCATGTCGTGCAGCGAAACGTCCTTACAGGAATTTATAGAAGACAGGAGGAAGAATTATCCCTTAATTTTTCTGCTTCGTATCAAGCAAAATCCTAGCTTTTTTAGTAATTGAAGAGGAAAAAGTGTCAGCTTTTAGGTCAAAAAGGTTTAAAAAGGAGCGCATTTTGGGCGCATACATACATAGTTGGGCAAAAAAAATTATTTCCTACCTCCGCGTCACCCCATCACTCTATCTCCCCATCTTTTTATAAAGACTTTTTCAGCAGACCCTATTTAATCAGCAAACCCTATATATATATTAAGTTTGCGTAAGTCCTAAGATAGAGAAAGTAATCAAAATAATTTTCCCTTTGATTTTTCTACTCTTGTCTTCTGCCTAAAATCCTAACTTTTTGGTCACTACAGCGATAAAAGTTGCGCTTTGTTCCGTGTTTAAAGGCTAAAGTTCTTATCTGTTCAGGACTTACCGAAAAATTAATAACTAAATAATTAAATAATTCGTGTCTTGAAGCCTCCCCTTTAAAAGGGAAAAAAATAATTTTTTCCTTTTATTCAATCCTATCCGTTTTTAGGGAGAGGTAATTATCAATTATCAATTATTCATTATTATGGTTAATTTGGTCAAAACATTTGGATATATCAGCATCTAATACATACTTGGGTTTATGGTTGATGCTGACATAGATTGCCTCAATGGCATCATGTGTTGACCCCCGGAAAAGACCATAACTATTA
>NZ_JAYKGW010000002.1:0-21680 GCF_035285525.1 Okeania sp.
TCGCGACGTAACTCCTGAACTATTAAAGGACTTACAAGGGAGGTACTATATATAGAGTTTTTTAACTATTACGCATGGGGTTAAAAGCACTATATCTAGAGTCGCGACGTAACTCCTGAACTATTAATTATTAATTATTAATTATTAATTATTAATTATTAATTATTAATTATTAATTATTAACTATCCATCTATACTTGAAATCTTAAAAAAAACCTTCAGTAGAAATAGTCACAAAAAAACGCTTGTAATCTAGAGATGGTACTTAAAATTAGAAAAAAAGTCAACCGGGTAAAAATTTATGGGACAGCAAAAATTTGGTGTTATAGGTCTAGCTGTAATGGGAGAAAACCTAGCTCTCAATGTAGAACGTAATGGTTTCCCCATCTCGGTATATAATCGCAGTAGTGATAAAACAGAAAGATTTATGGCAGAACGGGCAGTAGGAAAAAATGTTCATGCTGCTTATACAATAGAAGATTTTGTTCAATCCCTGGAAAGACCTCGTAGAATCCTGGTTATGGTAAAAGCAGGAGGACCAGTTGATAAGGTTATTGAACAACTCAAGCCCCTCCTAGATAAGGATGATATGATTATTGACGGTGGTAACTCTCTCTACGAAGATACAGAACGCCGTACTAAAGATTTAGAATCCACTGGATTAGGTTTCATGGGAATGGGAGTTAGTGGTGGTGAAGAGGGTGCTTTGTGGGGGCCTAGTTTAATGCCTGGTGGTACAGAGGGTTCTTACAAAGAATTAGAACCAATTTTAACTAAAATAGCTGCTCAAGTTGATGATGGTCCTTGTGTCACCTATATTGGTCCTGGTGGAGCTGGTCATTATGTGAAAATGGTACACAATGGCATTGAATATGGCGATATGCAGTTAATTGCTGAAGCTTATGATTTGTTGAAAAATGCTGTAGGTATTAGTAATGAACAACTCCATGAAATTTTTGCTGAGTGGAACAAGACTCCAGAGTTGGAATCTTTCTTAATTGAAATTACAGCGGATATTTTTACCAAGAAAGATACTGAGACTAGCAACCATTTGCTTGACATGATTCTTGACTCTGCTGGACAGAAAGGTACAGGAAAATGGACGGTTATTGAAGCTTTGCAGTTGGGTGTGGCTATTCCGACTATTACGGCGGCTGTTAATGGTAGAATTATGTCTGGTCTGAAGGATGAACGTGTGGTTGCTGCTAAAGAATTGACTGGTCCGACTGGTAAGTATGAAGGTGATACCCAAGCTATGGTGAATAAGGTGCGGGATGCTTTGTATTGTTCTAAGATTTGTTCTTATGCTCAGGGGATGGCGTTGTTAGCTAAGGCATCTCAGGAGTTTAATTATAATTTGAATTTGGGTGAGTGTGCGCGGATTTGGAAAGGTGGTTGTATTATTCGAGCTGGATTTTTGAATAAGATTAAGAAGGCTTTTGATGAAAATCCGAGTCTACCTAATTTATTATTAGCGCCAGAGTTTAAGCAGACTATTCTCGATCGCCAAGATGCTTGGCGAGAAGTTGTTAGTTTAGCAGCTCAGTTAGGGATACCTGTTCCTGCTTTTAGTGCTTCTTTAGATTATTTTGATAGTTATCGTCGGGCAACTTTGCCTCAAAACTTGACTCAAGCTCAACGGGATTATTTTGGCGCTCACACTTATGAGCGGATTGATAAGCCTCGTGGTGAGTTCTTCCATACTGAATGGCCGACTAAGTAATTCTTTTTCTGTAAAAGTTAGGCGATCGCTCTTTGGTTTTATAGAGGCGATCGCCATTCTGAATTATTTTCGAGATATATTAGAGTTGTTGGGAAATAACTTAGGTTAGAGAAAATGAAAACTTAAACCGAGGAATTTTGGTTAGTGACTTTGCTATTTATGCTGCTATCAGGTATAAGTTCCATAACCCAGTTGCTGTTAACATTAATTTGTCATCAAAATCATTCTTGTGATTACGGTAAATCTGATTAACAGCCCCATAACGTTTGACACCTGCAAAAGCATTTTCACATATCACCCTAGATTGACTCAATTTCCGATTTTCCAGGCGTTGCTGTTCACTTAATTCTCCCCCTTTTGGTTTTTTATGGGGTATGCAGATATTTTCATACTGATGTTGAATACCTTGAAACCCACTATCCACTTCAATTGGTATTTCCACAGGTATATTTCCTATCAACTTTTCTTGGTCATGGAGTTTTTTGTCATGTAACTTTCCCTCTCTTGCTTGAGTTAACACCAACACTTGCTTATTTTGGTCTACTGCTGCTAGATGTTTGCGGGTATGACGCTTTTTTTTTCCTGAATAATTCAGTTTTGGTTTTTCTGAGTCAGTCGGCCGTTGTACTGGCCGCTGAAGTGCCATCCATTACTACTCGTTCTACTCCAGGAAAACGCTCTATAAATGCTTGAACGCTGTTGATTTTACGCTCTGGTAGTACCTTTTTTTCTCCCAATGCTGCTTCTAAAACAGGCTGTAAACGATGAACCCAATGATGTGCCTGGCTGCGGTCTATGTCAAACAAGATACTAGCTAAATCAAAGGTGGGGTAACATTTCAAGTAGAAGAGAACATAAAATAATTTGTCTTCCACACTCCGTAAACGAGCCTTACGGCCTCCTCCAAAAGAGCGCTGACGAGGTTTGCCTCTCAATGTTTGCTCATATACCTCAGTAAAGGTTGAGAGCAAGGATTGAAATGCTTTACGATTTAAGGAATGTTAATGCTCTGAGTAACCTATCTTGTTTTAAAGCCCGTTTAATATTTAGCATTCAAGTTGGCCAATTTTTTCTTAACTTATTTTACCTTATTTCCCAACAACTCTATTGTAAATTCTACGCGAGCTAGAAGCACGTTTCCCGAAAAATCGCACTGTGGAGCATTTTAATTATTGATTGTTCGCGAGCTGGAAGCACGGTTCCCGAAAAATCGCACTGTGAGAAATTTTAATGATTATGAAAATATCGGAATTTGTAGCATTTCCCAAGAAGCGTGAGGTACAGATATTAATAATTAAATTTTATCGCGCGGGTGCACCTCACGCTTGGTGAAGTCTGCTATAAATTTCTGTCTAATTCCCACAAAAAAGGATATTCTTCTGGTGTATTTACTAATTTAGCTTTAACTGGGTTTTGCCTAATGTATTTCCAGGAATTTATCATTTCTTTTTGACTTTTTATTAATCTCTCATGTCATCCATCTTGCCAAACTTTGCCAATGTGATTCATAACTTTAGAAATTTGGTTAGCACTATAACTTTTAGTGCTAGGCATAATGCTTCCAATTGACCAATATTCTGATTCTTGTTTTAGAAAAGGTACAATTAAACAATGTACATGGTCTGGCATAATTACAAGGGTGAAAATTTGATACCTTTGTTGATGAAAAAATAGAAATGAATTTAAAACAATTTCTCGTGCTTTTGGGGTTAATTATAATCTTTCCCAGGTGACAAATGTGATAAAATAAACAGGTTTTATAAATTGAAATTCCGGATATTTTTCCATAATTTTGATAGTGATTTTTTCCACTCAGTGCGATTTTTAATGAAGTATAAGGTACAGATGAAAATATTGTAGTGCGGGAATCTTGCCCGCGATAAATATATCTCACAAGCAACGGGAACACTATATTATCCATTATCCATTATTTACAACCAATTTCCTACTAAAATAAAAGTTGACCAAAAATAAGGATGCTTATATTCTGGATTTATTACTCCTGCTTGAGCGTCCTGGAAAATTTGTTGTTGCGCTCGACGCAAAGCTTCTGCTTTAGTAATTTCTGGATTTGCTAACTGCTGATAAAAATTTTTCATCAACATCGCAGTTGCTTCATCACTCACATACCACAGACTGGCAATGGTACTCCTTGCACCCGCTCTCACTGAGATTCCTGCTAAACCCAATGTAGCTCGGTTATCTCCGGTAGCGGTACGACAAGCACTCAAAACTAATAATTCTATCGGACGAGTTTGTTGAGTACCCGATTTAATCATATTTCGTAATTCCTCAACATCAATTTCGTCATCCCAAGTCAAAATAAAAGTATCCTCAGCATTAGAACTAAATTCGCCGTGGGTAGCAATATGAATTACTTGATAGGCATTATTAACAACTTCGTTATTAGTTTCCTCTTTTGTAAAAGACTCATTAAGTAAAATTTCACTAGAAGTTTGATTTTGAATATCTTCTAATTCTTTTCTCACATTTGGTAGTGCTGGCCAACCTCGAATACTTTCAGTTATTCCCATAGCCAATACTTCCAATTTTTGTCGTGTTAATGGTTTAGGATCTATTAACTCCAGACCAGGAGCGATCGCTACATTATACTTTTGACCTAAATATTTCTCACCATCATAAAGACTCGCCAAAGGAATATTACGCAAGCTTCCTTCTAAGATAAATACTAAAGTTTTAATTTCATTAACTTCTAATTTTTTTTCAATAGGATTAATTAACCAGTTATAGATTTTTTCCGCAGGTTGCCAATACTTTTTAGGAAAGATTCGTTCTTTAGGAATTGTCAGAAAATTTAACAATGTTTCAACTGTTAAATCTACTTCTTCTTTTGATATTTTTGTTGCGTAATGAACTAGAGGTTGTCCTGGTATAGCTAAAATTACCGCCAGGCGATCGCTCAAAACAATTGTATAGAAAATAGCTGCATTTTTATCTAGATTATCAATTTCTACTGGTTGAGCATCTAAACAAGAATTTCGGAAAAAGTTATCTAGTTCAGCTAACTGCAAACCTTCAATTACTTTTCGTGCTTTTATCAAGTTTTTTTGACTAATAATAGTTTGTTGGTCAGACTCAGAAGGTTCTAAAAGTAACTCTACTAACTCACGATAAATTGGTTCGAGAGTATCTAGAAAATCAAACTTTAATTCTGAACTTGCCGCAATTATATCACCCCGCAAATCCTGAATATTTTCTATTGCTTGAGAATAAGCTAATATAGCCTCCTCTTTATTTTTATTAGCTGTTAAAATTCGACCTAACTGCCATTTTAATTTATAAATAATATCAACAGCATTAATACTTTGAGCTAAATTTAATGCTTTTTCTGTTAACTGTTTTGCCTCTTGCCATTGTTGATTATACTCATATAATTTTCCCAAATTACCTAAAGCATAAGATTCGGCTCTTGTGTCTCCTAAGTTTCTTGCTTGTTGAACTGCTTTTACCAAATAATCAGCTATTTTGGCTGTCGAATATAATGGTTCATTATTGCTATTTGCTAATACTATTTTTTGCGATTTTATTAAACTTTGAGCGAGATTAATTCTTGCATAAATAGAAGTTTGAGAAATTGGTAACTGATTCAATAAACTATCAATATTTTTGACTGATTTTATCGCAGAGACATATTTATCTTTTTCTACAAATAAGTTTAATAGATTCAGCATTGCTTGAATTTTAATTTCTGCTACAGGAGATTTATCTATAGCTTGTTGATAAAATGAATTAGCAGCTTCATAATTTTCTAGAAGTGTATATGTATTTCCTAAACTAATTAAAATTATCCCTATCTCTTCTGAAGCTTTTAAATTTTCTGCTATTGTCAAACTCAACTCTAAAACTTCTATAGATTGTTTTATTTTACCTATTCCTCGCAGTACATCACCTAAACTTTGTAATGCTTTTGCCTTAATAATAGTATCTGGTTGGTATTGCAAATTTTGGCTAACTGTTTCTAATTGTTTCCGTGCTTGAGAATATAAACCCAATGCTTGTAAAGCCTGAACTTGATTAATATAACTACGAGTTAAACCTAAATAATCTTTAATTTTTTGATAATTTTCACTAGCTTTTTTCCAAATATTTAAAGCTGCTTCTGATTGACCTGTAGATAATAGTAACTGACCTTTTACATCTAAAACACTAGCAGTAATTTGTGCTATTTTGTGATGATTTGATATTTTGGTAATTAGATTTAAACAGCGATTAATTTCTGCTTCTGAATTTTCCCACTTCCCTAATTTTAAATAAACCAAACTTAAATTTCTGAGCGCTCTTATCTGACTATAATCATCATCTTTATTTGCATAACTCTTAATAGCTGCCTCTAACAAAGGAATACTTGCAGAAAAATTTCCTTTTTGAAAAAAATGTTGTGCTTTTTCTTCTAAGGTACTCTCCAAAAAAGTCGATACTTGAGTTAATACATCCCAACTGATTTCGTTTTTTTTTACTAAATTATTGTGGAACTCAATAGCTTGAACTTGTTTAATAGAAATTCCCAAAATTAGGGTAGAATGCAAAACAAAAAAGACATAAGAAAAAAAGCACATTTTAAACATAAAACCCTATAATCTTTCTAGATTTCCAAGTACCGAAATAAAATCAAATAAAACCCAGGTAATATCTTTTCACCAGACAACCTTGTAGGCAAATTTTGCACTTCCACATCTTGTTCTCGGCGATAAATTTCTACCTCCTGGTCTTGGGGATTAATCAACCACCCTAATAACACCCCTGCATCCATATATTCCTGCATTTTTGAACGTAGTCTTTTAATATTATCAGTTGCTGACCTTAGTTCCAAAACAAAATCTGGCGCAATGGGAGGAAATGTACGTCTTTCTTCTATTGTCAAAGATTCCCAACGGTCTTTACCAATCCAAGCTGCATCTGGAGAGCGGTCACTACCATTAGGCAACTTAAATATACTAGAAGAACTGAATGCATAACCCAGACCAGTTTGTCTATTCCAGATGACCAAATCTGCAATTAGGTCAGCTTCTCTATTACCACTTTCACCTCCAACGGGAGACATAATAATTAATTCTCCTTGAGTATTACGTTCTAATTTTAATTCCCGATTATTTTGACATATATCATAAAACTGTTCGTCACTTATTTTAATGGTGTCTAAATTTAATATTAAAACATTCATAATTTTCACCTATTTTTAATTTTAATAAAACTCTAGTAATAGGGAATAGGGAATAGGGAATAGGGAATAGGAAATAGGAAATAGGGAACAAAGATTCGTAGCCAACATTTATCATGCCTGATATTATACCATTTCCCAAAAAGAATGCTATATCTGATTGGGTAGAGAAGTCTGGTTTGTGTCGTCGATGTGGGAAGAAGAAAAGCAGGAAAAATAATTACTAACCAATAATTGTCAAAAACAGACTTTTAATCTTCGTAATTATTGACTTTTGAAATATGGCTCAAGTATAGGATTACTTTTGGTAATTGCTATTACACATCTCCAGAAAAGAATAAGCAGGGAAGTTCCATAGAACATTTCTACAGAGCAGAAGAAAAGAATAGATAATTTATCAGAGATAATTGATGGAATTTTTGATTATTGAATATATCTATTTCTCTAGATTTCCAAGTATTGAAATAAACTCAAAGAAAATTCAGAAGATTTTTAATTTTAATAAAACTTACTATTACACATCTCCAGAAAAGAGTAAGTAGGAAAGCTCCATAGAACATTTCTACAGAGCAGAAGAAAAGAATAGATAATTTATCAGAGATAATTGATGGAATTTTTGATTATTGAATATATCTATTTCTCTAGATTTTCAAGTATTTAGATAAACTCAAATAAAATTCAGATAAAACATTTTCACCAAATAACTTGGTCGTTAAACTATCAATTCTTTCTTCCTGTTCCCACATATCTAGTGTTCCCTGTTCCCTATTTTCTGGAGATGTCTAATAGTAAAGCTTTTATCGCCAGCTAAAAACTATAGCTGATAGCTGACGGCTGAATGCTTACGTTATTAATTATCATTATTAGGACTTACACGGGAGGAACCCGGTTTCTACGATAAATCGTTGTTTTGAGCAATAGAAGTCTATGATCGTACCGGGCTTCTGGGTTCATCTACGTAAGTCCTGATTATATAGCAATATAAAATTATTTGTGAGACAAAAATAAATCAATCGTAAGGGTTTGGAGACCAAACCCTCTACCAAACAATTTCAACTTTATCCCCATGTTTTAAATCAAGTTTTTCCTCAGCACTACCACCATTAACAGCAAATTCTACAAATCCATGAGACCCAATAATTGCAATTAACTCCCCTAATTCACAATCAGCATAAGTATTACCACTAGAGATTATTTTACCCCTTCCCAAATCCCCATCATTACTAACAATAACCGACCAAATTTTCCCAATTACATAACTACTCGAAATATTAGTAATTATATTGCCAAAATAATCAATGTGTTGAACCGAACCGACAATACCTGATGGTGTTAAATTAATATTATTCAAAGGCAATTTAACCAAACTTTCGAGATTAATTTCTTCTCCCAAATTTTCTAACTTCACCCCACTAGCAATATGAGCAGCGACAGGAGCAAATATATCTCGACCGTGGAAAGTTTTACTAGGTTTATCTGTACGCCAATACTTAGAATTAGTCAGCGCAACTACCTTAATATTTTCTTTGTGGAAACTTTCCCATACTCCACTAAAAATACCATTATCAGGTCCGACTAAAAAACCTATAGGTAGTTCAATAGCGATCGCTCTTCTTTTACTTCCAACTCCCGGATCGACAACAGCAAGATGAACTGTTCCTGTGGAAAAATAAGGATAAGCATTCAGCAAACAAAATCTAGCAGCAAATAAATTTTGGGGAGGAATTTGATGAGTCAAGTCGATTACTTTTAAATTAGGGTTAATTTGAGCAATTATACCCTTCATTGTACCCACATAAATATCTTTTAATCCAAAATCAGTTAACAGTGTAATAATTTTTTTATCCGACATTATTTTGTTTAATAACTATAGCAACACACCCTAATATTAAGACTACAAAAAAATATGATGATTTTGATAAAATTGAAACCCTAAATAAGCAATAATTATAACATCAAATTATCAATATAGAACTTAAGAACCTCAACCATAAATCTGGCTTATTTCCCTAATTATTAATTATTGTTCAGAATATCAATTTGATATCTAGCATCTTTAAAACCACCGGTGAGACCTTGTTCTAAATAAAATTGAGCTGCTTTTTCAAAATCATTTATTGCTCCTTTTTGATCACCGATACTAGCTCTAACTAATCCTCTATTGTAATAAGCATCTGCATATTGAGGATTCAGTCTAATAGCTTGAACATAATCAGCGATCGCGCTTTGATAATCCTCTTGTTTGTAGTAAATCAAAGCACGATTTGCATAAGATTCAGCATTGTTTGGACTTAAGCTAATTGCTTGAGTATAATCTTCAATTGCTTTTTCTAGTTGATTAGCTGCTTTATAAGCTATACCTCTGTTTGTATAACCTTCAGGATTGTGGGGATTGAGTTCAATTGTTGCAGTGCAGTCAGATATAGATTTTTCATACTCTTTTAAATTTACATAAGCAATACATCTATTATTATAAGCAAGTTCATTTTCAGAGTTAATTTCAATTGCTTTTGTACAGTCAGATACCGCTTTTTGATACTCTGATAAATTCAAGTATGTGCTACAACGATTAGCATAAGCTTCTGCATTTTCAGGTTCTATAGCAATAACTTGATTATAATCATCTATAGCACCTCGATAATCTCCCAGAAAAAACCTAGTTCTGGCTCTATTATAATAACCATTCTTCTCTTTTGGTTTAATATTAATCATCTGAGTGTAATCTGCTATTGCGCCTTGTAAATCATTATTGGCAGCACGAGCTAACCCCCTCCCATGATAAGCATTAATATCATTCGGTTGTAGTTTCAGAACTTGAGTATGATCTTGAATTGCCGCCTGATAGTTTTTAGACTCATAATAAATAAACCCTCGTTTATAATAAGCATCAGCATCTTGAGGTTCCAGACGCAATACCTGGGTAAAATCATCTATTGCTTTGGCGTAATCTTGGATATCAGAATAAGTTCCCCCCCGATTAAAATAGGCATTAACATAGCTTGGATTCAGCTCGATTGCCTTACTATAATCATCAATAGCTTTTTGATAGTTTTCTAGGTTGTAATAAGCATTCCCCCGTTGGTAGAAATACTCTGCTTGATTGGGGTTTAATTGAATTGCTCGATTAAATGCTGCAACTGCTGCTTTTTCATTGCCATCATTTACATGTTTTACTCCTCTTGCAAATACTTTTTCTGCTTTAATCGGATCCGGACGATTCACAAAACTTACTATGCCAATCAGCACTGCTATTGCTCCTAAACTTGCCAGACCTAATATTGCGAAGCGCAATGAGTTGGATATCCCCTTGGTACTTTTTTGAGTTTCAGCATTTAGACTTTTTTCAGTTATGGGGGTTGATGCTATAACTTTTTGACGGCGACCACTAATTTTACATAACGCTTTAATAACTTCCTCTGTAGACTGATAACGTTTTGTGTAATGATAATGTACCATTTTTTCAATAACATCAGCTAGACTTGAGGAACATTGTGTTCGGTTTCGCCAGAGGATACCACTAGGGTTTGATGGGGATAGGTCTTGTAGCTTCGGTAGTTCACCACTAGGAATACCTGTCAGAGCTTGAATCCCAATCATACCTACTGCATAAATATCACTGCTGTATTGAGGAATGCCTTGAAATTGTTCAATTGGCATATAAGAGGGAGTACCTGTCGCAATGGTTCGTTGCATTTCTCCATTTGCCAATGCGATCCGATGACTAACTTCTTTAACTGAACCAAAGTCAATTAAAACTAATTTTGCATCTGGTTGACGTCGAATTAAATTCGACGGATTAACATCTCGATGAATTACTTTATGTCCATGTACAAATCCTAAAATTTCTAATATTTCTAATAATAGTTGAATTACATCTTCTTCATGCCAAGGTTTACCAGGAATAATTTCTTTATTTAATGGTATTCCCGGAATAAACTCTTCTACTAAATAAAATTGATTATTTTCTTCAAAATAAGCTAATAATAAAGGAATCTGATCGTGTCTACCTAATTTTTCTAATATTTCTGCTTCTTGTTTAAACAAACGGTGAGCAGTTCTCACAATCGTAAAGCTATTACCAGGAGCCCTTAATTGTTTAACCACACATTGGGGATGCCCTGGACGACGACTATCGGCAGCCAAATATGTTTGTCCAAAAGCACCAGAACTTAGGACTTGAACGACCCGATAACGTCCATCTAAAAGTTGACCTATCATGTTCATATTATTCATTTTATATACCATAGATAGAAATTAAGTTAGAATCAGGAATAGAGAAAAGAGAGAGTTGATTTAGGTTGTAGCTACGGGCAAGTCAAAAGTCAAAACTAATCTCTGAGTGAGTTTGAGCTACTTGGTGCGCGTTCCCTTGTACCATACTTTTTTAGGAAGTTCCATAAATTAAGTCTCTCACTATACTATTTTTAGGAGTTGATATTATTTTATTTTATTTTATAATATAATATTTTCAATAAAAACCAACAGTCTTCTTTATAATAATGATAGCTGAATTGTGGCTATAGTTAAATATTGTGACTTAATTTTTAAAACAGTTAATTAATGGAGCTTTTCTACAATCTTTAGAGAGTTTTGATAATCCTTAATTTTATTTGGTTCTAAAGATAGGTTAGTATTTTTAGGAAGTTCTCCTATTGCTAATGATCGACCTTGTTTTTTATACCGTATAACTTCTCGATTATCATAAGCTTTAGTATTATCTGGATTGAGTTTAATTACCTGGGAAAAATCCTCAATGGCTTGATTATAGTTTCCTATTTTTGAGAAAAGAATTCCTCGGTGATTATAAGCAAGGGAATCTTCTGGGTTAATTTTTATTGCTTGAGTAAAATCTGCTATTGCTTCATCTAAATAGCCATTAGCAAACTGCACTAAACCTCTGTTTACATAAGCCTTGGCATTTTTATTATTGATATCAATCGCTATACTACAATCTTCTATTGCTCTTTGATATTCCCGTAGTTTGAAATAAGCAATACAGCGATGATTGTAAGCTAAATCATTTTGAGGATCGATCTCTATGGCTCGGTTACATTCAGTGATGGCAGCTTGATAATTTACCAGATTTAGATAAACGCTACATCTACTTGCATAAGCATCAGAATCATCTGGTTTTAATTTTAATACCTGGTTATAATCTGCCAGCGCATTTTGATAGTTTCCAATTTCAAAGTAAGAATTACCACGATTATGATATGCTTGTATCTTATTAGCATTCAGATTAATAGCTTGAGTATAATCACTGACTGCACCTGATTGATCTCCTATCTTGGCTCTGGCTATTCCCCGATTAATGTAACTGTTACTATCTTCGGGATCAAATCCAATTAATTGACTATAATCCTGGATGGCATTTTTGTAATCTCCAATTTCGTAGTAAATTTTCCCTCTTTGATCATAAGCTTTAGTATAGTTAGGATTTGTTCTTAATGCCTGTGTCAGATTAGTAATAGCTTTTTCGTTGTTCTTTTGTTCATAATAAGCTAGAGCAAGTTGATAATAAGCATGATTGTAGTTGGATTTGATTTCAATAGCTGCTATATAATCTTCTATAGCTTTTTCATAATCTTTCTCAATATAGTAAGAATTACCTCTTTGATAGAGAATCAGTGCATTTCGTGGATTTAGTTTCAGTGCTTCCGTGTAGCTAGCGATCGCTGCTAACTGTTTTTGTTGTTTAGCTAATTCTTGACCTTCATTATATAGAGCTTGTGCTTTGACAATAAATTGGTACTTCCCAAAATAAGCGATCGCTCCTCCTGCTATTGTGAGCAATGTCAAACTCGCAGTTAATATAACTTTGTTCTGCTTAACAAATTGAAATAGTGGCGATAAAAAATTTAGTTTTTTAGTTTCTGGTTTTGGCGGAAGTTCGGAAGTTGCTGAGACGGATATCTTACTTAAATCTGCCAACACTTCCGTTGCTGACTCATAACTTTCTTTACCTTGACCATTTACTATTTTATCAATAATATCTGATAGTGCTAGAGAACAAGCTTGCAAATTTTGCCAAGGTATTTCTATGCCTGAAGTATCCTTAGTTTGTCTTTGTTTCAATAAATCTTTAGGTAACAATCCTGTTAGTGCTTGAATCGCAATTATTCCTAAAGCATAAATATCATTTTTTTGTTCTACTATCTGCTCATTTTCATTTAATGGTACATATATTGAACTATCAGAATTATTTTGGCTCCGTTTTTCTAAGATTGAAGGTTCTTTATTTAATTCTAAAGTTTTCTGAATTTCTCTTTCTAACCCAAAATTAATCAAACATAATTTTCCATCTAAAATGCGTCTCACTAAATTTCCTGGTTTAATTTTTCCATGAACTTCCCCCTGACCATGAATCCAAGCTAAAACTTCTAGCGCCTCCCTTAATATGTTAATTACTTCTCCTTCCAAGAAAGGTTCATCTTTACCCAGATCTTCAGCTAGAGAGTTACCTACTATATAATCTTCAACTAAATATATATTATCATTTTCTTCAAAATAAGCTAATAAGTTAGGTAGTCCCTCATGCTTACTCAAAGTATCAATCTTTTCTACTTTTTCTTGAAATAATAATAGTATAACTTCTCGATTTTCTTGGTTAAAACTGCCTAGTTTAATTTCTTTAACTAGACATTGGGGTGAACCTGGACGGTGAGTATCTTCTGCAAGATATGTCTCTCCTAAAATAGTTGAATTTATAAGTTTGATAAAACGATACCGTTTATCTACAACTTTGCCAATCTTAGTATCCATAGGCTAATTACAGATTTAGTTTTGATAATAAGGTTTTGCATCAACCAGATAATTTTCTAGTTATTCATATTATGTTCAAATAGTCAGTTATAATGATATAGTGGTCTGTAGTTTTCTTATAGTTAGGACTAAAGCCATGAACGCTATCGGTAGGGTTTGTTTTGCGTTCCGCAAAGCTGCGCTGCGCTTTATATGTAGCCCACCGAAACACTAAGCGACATGGAAAGCGCACAACGCACAACGCACCAATACTCTATACTGTAGCGCCTTTGTGTAAGTCCTAATAGTCTTAACATAAACATTTGATTTGCTGAAACAAAACTACAAACTTAATTATAAGTGTTTTACTAAACATGATATTGTACCTCTATACTTTACTTTACCCAAACTATGAGACTTTGAGTATTTGAGCCGGATATATTTTGATTGGACTTAATTTACTTTTCTTAGTCAGGACTTACCCAACGACCCTAAATATAGTGCTGAAAACTATGACGCAATCGTTTTTTAACTCTATATATAGTATTTTTCCGTAAGTCCGGTTGAATACTCGTTATATAGTTGTCGGAGATGGGGAGATTGAAGTGTAGATAAAATTATGAACATATACACTTGTAACCGGATTCTATCAGAACTTACACGGGAGGAACTCGGTTTCTAGGAGAAATCGTTGTTTTGAACAGTAAGAATCTACGCTCGTACCGGGTTTCTGGGTTCGCGTGGCTTTAATTCTTTCTATATTAGGACTAGGCAACCATCTATCAACGATGATTAGCTAATAACCGTACATTTGACATTTGTACTCGCACCTGTCTTCTGAACTTATAAAAACCCATATCCGCAACCGCCTTAGCTAGCTTGTGATTCGCCATCATTCCTGATACATTCAGGTCTTCTATTACTATTTGACTGTGTTTTTTAGCCAAATCAGTAGTCAGTGATAGATTATCATAGATTATGTCAAGCTGTTAATTACTCTCTGTCTTCTTCGTTCTGCCTTAGTTTTCCAAAATGTAACTATTCAAATTTTCAACGGAGAGGGTGGGATTCGAACCCACGGAAGGTTTCCCTTCAACAAATTTCGAGTTTGCCGCATTTGACCACTCTGCCACCTCTCCCTATTTCAGTTATCAGTTATCAGTTATCAGTTATCAGTTATCAGTTATCAGTCTATAGACTTCTGACTTCTGACTTAGTTAAAAGTATCCCCGACCTTAATTCAGTTATCAGTTATTAGTTATCAGTCAATAGACTTTTGATTTGGTTAACAGTATCCTCGACCTTGTTTTTGGCCAAAAGTTATTTGGGAGTTTTGGCCATTAAGATCAGAAATATATAACTTTTTTGATTATAGCGTTTCTTTGGTAATGCTAATAACGTATATCTATACTTTGATTTTTATTCTATTAGACATCTTCAGAAATAATAAATTATATCAAATCCCCTTGCTTTGCAGAATAAGGTTACCATTAGTATTGGTGAAAATTTCTAGTTGGTAGAGGGTACGGTTCCCGATAAATTGGAGACCAAACCCCTACAGAAATTATCAATTCTTTCTTAACTATTGCCTCCATACCTCTTTTCTAAAGATGTCTATTAACTGTTCCCAGTTAAGTGTTCCCTATTCTCTACTACAGAAAAGAACTATCAACCTGGTCTGATTCTAAAATAGTTTGAAAGCCCTGGACAGGAGTCCATTGAATCGCACCATCACGACCTGTCCAAAATAAAGGCACATTATTGTCCTGAAAAAATTCTATCATTTCTGGATGGACAGAATTTGCGGAAGCGATCGCTACTTCTGGCCGAATAATATTAAATAATTCTGGATTCAGTTGATTTCCCGGCCACCAAAGCACTTCTGTTGGTTGAAAACTTTTGGCTACTAATAGTTTACTTTGTTCTAAGAGTTTAGCTTTTCCTAATAATAACCAACTTTGGTCACGAATTATAAATTTGACAATTGGAGTCTCTGAATTAATCAATTTTATCTGTGTAGAACCCAATTCAATATTTTGATTATTCACGACAGTATGGTAATTAGTTTGGCTCTTTTTTAATTTATCAAGTACGGGTTGATTATTAGTTTGATAATTTTTTTCATTATCAATTTCTATGTCATAAAAATTTTTAACTTTTAAACTATCAAAAATATTAGACCAACCGCGACTTAAACCTTTTTGGGAATGAAGAGCGATAGACCAATCTATTGTATTAATACCTTGCTGCCGTAAAAATGGTAACACTGTAAATTTAGCTGTATTTTCATCCCCAACATTGACTAGGAGAACTTTACCTTGGTCTTGAATGACAAATACTGGTTCGGAGGATGTATCCAGAATGGTAGCTTGAAAAATTGAAGTGCGTGTATACCAGACAGGAATAATAATAATAGCGATCGCTAAGAGTAAACTTGACTGCCAAAATTTTAGAGGGAATTTTTTCTTTTTACTCGGATCTATTTCTGGAGGTCTACTGGCAATATACCATGTACCACCAATTAAACCATAGAGAAGAACTAATTGATAAATGGATATTGCTCCTACTGCTACTTGATTTCCTGGTAACTTGCTAAAAATTTGTACAATTTCAATTAATATCCTGACTGGAAAATACAAGGTTACGGCACTCAAGCTACCTAGATATGGAAAAATTAAGGCTAACATGGCGCTAAGAAATCCACCTAAGGTAATTACAGCAACTAGAGGGGCTGTAATAATATTCACCAAAATAGTGTAGGGGGAAACCACAGAAAACACATATAGTAATAGAGGCAACGTCCAGACAGAAGCAGCAATGGGAATAGCAATTAAAGAAGCAATACCGGAAGGCAACCAATCTAGCCGTTTTATTAAAGGCGGTGTTGTCACCAATAATCCTAGAGTTGCTAAGAAACTCAATTGAAATCCTAAATCCCAAATCCACAGAGGATTGATTAATAATAATAAAGTGGCAGCTAAAACCAGAGCAGCTAAAGGTTGAACTTGCCGTTGGGAAACAATTCCCACTAAAGCTGCCACACCCATAAAAGCTGCTCTTAATACGGACGGCGAACCACCAGTCAAACCCACATAAATAATTAAAGTAAAGAGACCAAAACCAAATCTTGCTCCTGAAGGCAAATTTTTTGTCAAAGTCAGCACTACACCCAAAATTAGGGAAACATGAAAACCTGATGCTGCCAAAATATGAGCTAAACCTACTTGCACAAACTGGTCTTGTAACTGATAAGAAAAATCTACAGCTCGACGTCCTAAAACCATTGCACTTACTAAAGAACCCTCTGGCGCTCCCAAAGAACTAACCTGAGCGCGAATAATTCGCTGTCGAATTTTGTATAATCCCCAAGGATGAATATTTTGTTGATTCGTCTTAGTAAGTTTATAACCTGTAACTCCAGCAAAAGAACCTTCTCTAGCTAAATAAGCACGAAAATCAAAACCTCCAGGATTAGTTGCTGGTGATGGTTTATATAAAGAACCAGTTATTGCCACTGACTCACCAGGATAAATACCTGTTGCTTGTAGAAGCGGAACTGTGACATAAAGTTTTCCGGCAACATCTTGGTGTACATTCGCTGAGCCATCAGTACCAACTATTTCACTTACTTGTTCTGCTTTTAGCCAAAGTTGTGCTTTTCCAGAACGAGTTTTGCGGGGTAGAGAAAGAACTTTTCCCCGAACAATAACAACTTGTTTTTGAGACTCACCATTAACTGAAATAATTTGACTAACATCGGTTGTTGTTGGTTGAGGTACTCGAAATTGAAAATATATACTAGCAAGAAAAGCGATCGCTCCAGCAGTTATCCACAACCAATTTGAATTTAGTCGCGATCTTCTATTTTTTCTAGAGGGCGAATCTAGATATTCACCGCTTCTAAATAAGTCTTCAGTATTTATGTTTTGTTGATAATTTGCGATTACTTTGGTTGATCTGCGTAAATTTTGTCGGTATCTTCTTTGTACAATAATTGGTAATAGTAATTCTATAGCTAGTAAGGCATATATCCCCCAAGGTTTAAAAGTAGATATTAGCCCCATTATGTAAGCTAGGCAGATAACAATTTCTACAGCTTGATTCATATCATTTTGGAAAAGGAAGGCACGACAAGGATTTGGGCAAGGATGTACGGATTATTGTATGCGGTTTATCAAAAAATAATCCCCCCGATGATGCGCTATCCCTAATGAAAGATGGGAAAGACAAGGAAGATGGGGAAGATAAGCAAGAGGAGGGAGTAAGAATTTTGTCTAAATTCCTCACTCATAATGTCTAATTCAATACACTTTTCTCCACAAAAAGCCGACGTCAGATTTGCACATAACTTGTCTCTAATGTCTAAGTTTTATGTTAAAAAAGATGTTTATAAAGCATAGCTTTTAAATGTGGAAAGTAGAAGGGAGTATTGGTTTAAAAAGAAAAGGTTTTTGGGTTGCGTAAGCGGAACGGAGTTATATTAATGATTATCCAGACATGATATTTTTGTGAGGAAAAATCTAGCTAGATTTTTAAATATTAATCTAGTAATTTCTTGGCACTTTTTATGACTCCAAAACAAACCTTTAATATTGATCTCTCAATTATTTAATATTTCATCAGCAAAACCTAATTATTAATTGTTAATTATTAACTAGATAAACCCACCGATTATGACTTTCAAAAACCTTAACGCTTTATCTGTCAATTATTTAATATTTCATCAGAAAACCCTAATTATTAATTATTAACTAGATAGACAAACCGAGTTTTAAACCTAAGACTGCATGAACAAACATAACAAATAGTGCAATGCTACCCAAGTAAGCATGAGTAGTTCTCAATACAGCTTGATTTCCACCAAATTTTGTTAGGGAAATAAAACCATTTGCTCCCAACAATATTAATACAAGTGAACCAGTCCAAAAATGAGGACTTGTAAATATTTCTTGTTCCTGCATTACCAGAGACAATATTCCACCTGTGTAACCTAAGCCAATAAATAGAGACATAAATGGTGCGATTTTCCGATGACTAGAAGCACTTTCTATGGCGACTGCTTCATCAGTAACTAATCGTCTACGCCATCCAGTTATCCCAACAAAACTACCCATAACAAAAATAACTATCCCCATCATTAGCGGATGTCCCCAATGTACGATTGGTTCGGGAGTACCAAAGTTGCGGAATATGTCAGCTATTGGTTCTAAATATTGTCTGATTTCCATTTTTTCTTCTCTCTGAATTTTTAGTATCAACACTAAGAGCTTAACAGAAGTGACGCACTCAAACAACCAGAAATTATTGCCATGATTTAATAGACATCTCCACAAAAGAGGTATGGGGCAATGGGCAATAGGCAATAGAAAGAAAGAAGTGATAGTTTCTGTACAATAATTGATTTAATTTTGCATTTTTGGAGGTGTCTAATGGATAATGAAAACTATAGCAATAATTAGGAATCAAGAGTCAGAATATAAAATGATTTTATTGACATTAATTACTCTTAAATATTTCATAAATCATCCCTGATACCTATAGTTATTATTGCCATTGGTGATTATTAACTATAGCATTTATTTAATCTATGAGATACAGTTTGATATCCTCACTACCCACTTTAGAAATGTGATAGCCTTCAAAGTCCCCCTTACAAAGGCAGGATCTATTTATTGTGAGAAAAAAGAAGGAGGGGGTGGGGAGGGTAAGAAGTGTGGAAAGTACAGAAATAGAAAAATATAGGGTTGTAAATATTCTCTGACGACAAAGAATCAGTTCTGTCTTATACCAATTACCAAAAGTTATGCTATACTGAGCGCCATATTTCAACAGTCAATAATTACTAAGATTAAAAGTCTTTCTTTGACAATTATTAGTTGTTTAGTAATTATTTTTCCTGATTTTCTTCTCCCCACACCGACCACACGAACTACACTTCCCCACCCAATCAGATATAGAATTCTTTTTGAGAAATGGTCTTACAAAGGGAGATTGTAAATGTACTTAATAACTGTGGGAATTGCTATATAATTTTTTTTAAGTGTAGAAACCAAATTTGTCCGATATACTTTACTATACTGAAATATTTTTCCAACCAACCTGGGTTCTCATAGTACAAATTTAGATTTCATCGTTTAATTCACCAACGCCTAATTATCAATTATCCATTAGTAAGTGCTGGTTCCGCTGTTTCTTTTAACAGTGGAAAATTAAGACTTTCTCGTTGTGCTAAATAAAGTTGACCGACTTGCCGTGCTAAATTACGAATCCTACCAATATAACGAGTACGTTCGGTGACAGAAATTACTCCTCTAGCATCAAGTAAATTAAAACTGTGGGAACATTTGAGAACATAGTCTAAACTCGGTAAAACTAATTCTTGTTTAATTAGTTGTTTAGCTTCTTGTTCATAAAGACCAAATAAAGTAAACAGAAACTCAGGATTAGATGCCTCAAAATTATAGGTACATTGTTCAATTTCTCCTTGAAGGTAAATATCTCCATAAGTAACCTTATCAGTCCAAGCTATTTTCATAATAGCATCAACTCCCTGAAGATACATCACCAGACGTTCCAAACCATAAGTAATTTCGATACAAACTGGTCGGCAATCTATACTACCACATTGTTGAAAATAGGTGAATTGGGTAACTTCCATTCCATCAAGCCAAACTTCCCAACCTACACCCCAAGCACCCAGAGTCGGAGACTCCCAGTTGTCTTCTACAAATCGAATATCATGATCCTCTGGACGGATACCCAGAGCGCGGATAGAATCCAGATAAATATCTTGAATATTGTTAGGAGAGGGTTTGATTAAAACTTGATATTGATAGTAGTGTTGAAAGCGGTTGGGATTTTCTCCATAACGCCCATCGGTGGGACGACGACAAGGTTCAATATAGGCAACCGACCAAGGTTCAGGACCGATCGCCCGTAAAAAGGTGTGGGGATTCATTGTACCAGCGCCTTTTTCGGTATCATAAGGTTGAGCGATGAGACAGCCGCGATCGCTCCAAAATTTATTTAAGGTGGCTATGACTGATTGGAAGTTCACTTACTTTTTTTTAGGTCTTGAGTTTAAAAGAACGCTCAGCAGTCAGCAGTCAGCAGTCAGCAAGGTTATTTTTTTAAAGTTTAGAAGGGGATTTTAACCCAAATAGAGGCGAATGGCAATTCACCCCTAGAAGCTAATAGCTGAATACTAAAAGCTGATAGCTAGTTAATTGAAATTATGGCATTATTTGGCATATTATGAGCATTATGCTCAATGAATTTTTCCCATTTATCATATTCTTTAACATAAAATAGTTATCTTGTCAATTTAAAAAAACAGGACTTACGCCAAGGTACTATATATAGAGTTAAAAAACTATTGCTTATGGGGTTTTAAGCACTATCCCTAGCGTCACTGCGTAAATCCTAAAGAATATAGATTTTTTAGTATAATCTAATCAGGAATTAAAAAAGGTAATTAATAATGGTTACATCCCCAGTCATTGTGCAACAATCAACAGAATATACTTTGGAAGATTGGATACAAAATCTTCCAGAAAAGAAAGAATGGGTAAACGGACAATTATTGGAAAAAAATGGCATAACTCTTAAGCATAGTCGGATTCAAGCTAAACTAGCTATTTATTGGGGAAATCATCTCAATTCTAGTCAGCAACAAGGTGAGGTTTATACTGATGTACCTTGTCGGACAAATAAGCAAGGGCGTTATCCTGATGTTGCTTATCTTACTTCAGAATTAGAAGCAGAATTTGGCAATGAAAAAGTTTTACCTCAGAGTTTTCCTTTGTGTGCTGAAATTATTTCTCCTACAGATTTAGCTGAAGATGTTATTGCTAAAGCAGAAGAATATTTAGAATCTGGAGGTGAGGAAGTTTGGTGAGTATTTCGTGAAAATAAATGGGTAATTATTGTGACTGAAGAATCAAGACTTATTTTGATTTCTGGGCAAGTTGTTAATAGTCAAAAAGTTTTAAATGGTTTGAGGATTTCGGTGGATGAATTATTGAGTTAATCAAGATT
>NZ_JAYKGW010000003.1:0-10631 GCF_035285525.1 Okeania sp.
CGTTATAGTTATTTGCCTTGAAAATTTTGACTATTGACTACTAAGCTGAAAATTTTGAGGAAACTATAACGTTATAGTTATTTGCCTTGAAAATTTTGACTATTGACTACTAAGCTGAAAATTTTGACGTTATAGATATTTAACTCGTAATATCATGTTCGTTAGTATCATTTGTGTAAAAGTTGGAGAAATATCTACCATATTTAAAATTTTTTTTCCTTCTCTAACAACTTGTTACTTAAGAATATAAAAACTCAAACGTATCCTTCAAACAATGTCTAATTCTACTAACTTAAACTACTCAAAAAAAGAGCAAGGCAATGCAGCTATTGGTATGGGTAGCAACTTGGGAGAATCTCTTGATACTCTTAAAAATGCCATTCAAACTTTAGATGAAATTCCTGGCATTAACTTAATTACTTATTCTAATTGGTATAGAACTAAACCTGTAGGTGGTCCAAAACAATCAGACTTTATCAATGGTTGTGCATTATTAAAAGTAGAATTAACTCCCCATAAATTGTTAGAAATTTTATTAGATGTTGAACAAAAATTTAAGCGAGTACGTTTAGAACATTGGGGACCTAGAACCTTAGATTTAGATTTAATATTATACGATGATTTAATATTGGATACCCCTAATCTACAAATACCCCATCCTCGAATGAAAGAAAGAGCTTTTGTACTTGTCCCTTTAGCAGAAATAGCTCCTAATTGGATAGAACCAGTTTCAGGAAAAACTATCGCTAAACTTCAAGAAGAAGTAGAATGTTCTGGAGTATTTCCACTTTAAAAAAAGGCAAGTTAAATTAGCAATTTACTTATGATTAAAAAAGCACTTATTACAGGTTCAGCAGTAGGAATAGGTAGAGCGATCGCTCTCGACTTAGCGAGTAAAGGATTTGATGTAGCATT
Source organism: Okeania sp. (assembly GCF_035285525.1). Taxonomy (GTDB): domain Bacteria; phylum Cyanobacteriota; class Cyanobacteriia; order Cyanobacteriales; family Microcoleaceae; genus Trichodesmium. The sequence goes on from NZ_JAYKGW010000003.1 coordinate 916, forward strand.
TCATTATAGGCGCAGTGGAGAAGCAGCTAATCAAGCAGCTCAAGAGGCAGCTACCTATGGAGTTAAATCTATTGCTTTACAGGCAGATGTTACTAAACCAGAGGAAGCTAAATCTTTAGTAGAAAATGCTGCTGAAAAACTGGGAGGATTATCTGTTGTAGTTAATAATGTGGGAAACTTTCTCGAAAAAACAACTAGCCAAATATCCATAGAAGAGTGGCATGAAATGCTTGATTCAAACTTAAATTCTACCTTTTATGTTACTCAAACAAGTATTCCTTACCTTAAAGCAGCAGGTTGGGGACGTATTGTCAACTTTAGTTTCGCCAGTGCCCAACATCTTAAAGCAGATGACCAACAGACAGCCTATAGAATTGCCAAGACTGGTATTATAATCTATAGTAAGTCCCTAGCTCAAGAATTAATTAAGGACAAAATTACTGTAAATGTAGTTGCCCCAGGAGCAGCAGAAAATACTATTGGTTTAGAAGAAACGATTCCTATGCTCCCAACTAAACGGGCTGCAACTTTGCAAGAAGTAAGTCATGTAGTTGGCTTCTTTGTTAGTCCCGAATCAGGTTACATTACTGGACAAGTTTTGGAAGTGGCAGGGGGTTGGAGATTATAATTGTTTCTGAATTTCCGAGATTATGGTTAAATAAATATGATGGGAATAAGAAAAGATTAAAGGAGTGGAAAAATGCTGACTCTAGCAGATATTTGTGAGGTATATAACAAACATCAAAATGATTACAATAACACCCAAGTAGAAGAGTTTACTATTGGAAATAAAAAGTTTAACTTTAATTCTCAAACTTCTATTTTAGGAATCATTAATCTTTCTACAGAATCTTGGTATAAACCCACTATTTGTTATACTCCAGAACAAGCAATTTGCCGTGGTAAAGTATTAACACTTCAAGGTGCCGATGTCATAGATATTGGTACTGAGTCTACTGGCAAAACTACAGCTAGGGTAGATCGGTTAGAACAAATAAGTCAACTTTTACCTATTCTGAAAACTTTCAGTCAAGAAGGTATATTAACTTCAGTGGAAACTTATTATCCAGAAGTTGCCAGGGAATGTTTAAAAGCAGGCGCAAATGTTATCAACTTTTTGGGAACTGAAAATAGCGAAGAAATGTATCAAGCTGTAGCTGATTTTGATGCAGCAATTATTATTTGTTATGTAGAAGGAAAACACGCTAGAGATGTAGGAGAATTTGATTTTGATTCAGGTAGAGATATGATCGATGTGCTATACGATTATTTTGCCAAAGAGATAGAAATAGCAACTAAAATAGGAGTGAGAAAAATTTTTATTGACCCAGCAGTGGGTGTAGGATACGCAAATTTTTACTACCAATACAAAAATATATCAAATAGAATGAGATATCAAATTGATACTCTTTTAAATGGTTTTAGACTAAGAAAATTAGGGTTTCCTGTTTTTAATCAAATACCTACAGCTTTAGAAATTTTTGGAGAAGAGTTCAGAAGTTCTCAAGTTTTTACGGCAGTTTTTGCAGCACTAGGAAAAAATGATATGGTTAGAACCCATGAAGTTGCTAAAGTAAAATCTCTTTTTGAAACTATGAGTTGGTTGTAATAGATATTTCCAAAAAAAGAGGGAACAGGAAATAGGGGAAAGTTGAAAAAATTTACTCTCTGTTTCCTGTTAAATATTCTCTCTCTCAACTAGAAAATTTATTTTCCACAACCACTTAGTCTAAATATTCAAGATGATGGTAAAAAAAGCACTTGTGACAGGTTCAGCAGTGGGAATAGGTAGAGCGATCGCCCTCGACTTAGCAAGTAAAGGATTTGATATAGCCTTTCACTATAACAAAAGTGCAGAAGCAGCCAACCAAGCTAGTCAAAAAGCAGCTACTCAAGGTGTGAAAGCGATCGCTCTGCAAGCTGATATTACTAAACCAGAGCCAGCTAGATATTTAGTAGACAGTGCAGCGGAAAAACTGGGAGGTTTATCAGTAGTAGTTAATAATGTAGGCAACTATCTAGGAAAACCTCTCATTCAGGTATCTATAGAAGAGTGGCATGACGTTATTAATTCTAACCTTAACTCCAATTTCTATGTCACTAAAGCAGCACTTCCCTATCTGAAAGCAGCTAATGGAGCAAGGATAGTAAACTTTGCTTGTGCTAATGCCCAAAATGTGGTAGCACGGAAAAATAATGCAGCTTACATAATTGCCAAAACTGGTATTATTATCTATACTAAGTCCTTAGCAGTTGAGCTAATTAAAGATAAAATTACTGTTAATGTAGTATCGCCAGGAATAGCAGAAAATTCTTTGGATTTAGAAAAAATGATTCCTAAAATCCCAGCCCAACGACCTGCAAGTTTCGGAGAAATTAATAATGCAGTTTGGTTTTTTATTAACCCAAATTCTAATTATATTACAGGACAAGTATTAGAAGTATCGGGTGGTTGGCTTTTATAGTTAAGGTTTGCACAAAAAAAGCAGAGTTTGCGAAGTGTCTGCAAGCTGGGAAGACAGAAACAGGAGAAGGAATAATTGTTCTTTAATTTCTCTACCATTTTTTCCCGAAAATCCCAATTTTTGGGTAGTTATTATATTTGTAAAAGGTAAACTTTTTCAGTATAAAAAAAGATTATAACCATTAGATATCTCCAGAAAAGAGTGAGTAGGGAGAAATAATTAATTATTATACCGTATTATATTTCTCCAATTCCTGACTTCATATCCTAAAAACCCTTACCTTTACCAATAGAAATCTCCAAAAATAAAAAATCAAACCAATTATCGTACAGAAATTATCAATTCTTTCTTCCTATAGCCCATTGCCTATTGCCTCTTTTCTAGAAATGTCTAATATACCAAATGGGTTCTATATATTTGACCTAGGTAAGATATTTTATGGTAGTTTAGTAAAAGTAAAACAAAAAAGCTGATTTCCTATGAATGTAACTTCCGATGATATTAAAGCTGTATACGAGGAAAGCAATGCAACTCAACATTATTTGTCTCCAAATCGTAAAGACAATGTAAAAGTTTACTGGGAAGAAGCTTTTTCTCGTTTCGTTTTCAAACAAGCAATTCTTTCTATTGATACTCCTGCTCGCGAAAAGTTGCGTGTACTTGATGTCGGAGCTGGAATAGGAGACGGATACACTTTATTAAGCGACCTGTTGGCACAAGAACCTAGTTTGGATAAGTGCAACCTAGATTATCTAGGTATTGATATTAGTCCAGAAATGGTGGAAACTGCCAACAACTTATACAAAAATAACACGAACGTTCGCTTTGAGCAAGCCGACATTCGTAAACAAATTCCTGAAAGTCCTTTTGATTTATATCTTTCCTGTGGAGTTCCTTATTCTCATCTTACCCATGAAGAGTTAGAAACAGTCTTAAAGATACTATTTGAACGTATTCTTAAAAATCAATCTCCCTGTGCAGTTGTGATAGACGTTTTAGGAAGATACAGTATTGAATGGCAACCGCACTGGAGTGAGAGTCGGTGGAACTATAATATGAGTTTTTTCAAGAGTGAGGGCGAAGCTAAACCTACATTAATGAGTTTCTATTCTCACGAACATCTAGAAAAAATAATTCGGAATGCTGCAAGTGAAGTTAATTGTCCAATTAAAAATCTAGCTTTCTTCGATCGCTCAATCGTAGTTGGTCGCCATACTTCAACAGGAGCTTTTAATCGAGAACTTCCTAAATATCGCAATCTAGTTAATTCTTTACTCGATCCAAATCAAGAAACAGATTTGAATCAACTGATTCTGCGAGTAGAATCAGGAGATGCTCCAGAATATATTATTAAGTTCTTCCATCAGTTTTCTGGTTGGTGGAATACTATAATCGCTGAAGCAGCAGAATTGCTCAATGAATCCTTAGAAGTAAATCGGGTGCAACTACCTGCCAATATCGAAAGCTTAGATGTACTGATTAAGCAAAATTTAGCTAATTCTGTTTTAACTAATGATAGACAAAGAATAGAGTTAGCTGTTGCCAAAAGATTACAGCAACTTGAACAAACTTGTGAACCAGGGTACGGCGTTGGTCACGATCTATTCGGAGTTGTTTGGTTAGATACAAGAAATTCCTAAACTCTGGATATGTATTTTTTCATTTTTGTAGTAACTTAAAAAATATGACATTTTTAATTACAAATGACGACGGTATCGATGCTACAGGTATCCGAACCCTACACGCTGCCTTGTCTGAAGTCACAACCAAACCTAGTGTTATAGTTGGTCCCAAGCACCATCTATCAGGGTGTAGTCATCATATTAATATCCGTACAGGAATCGCCGTAGAGCATCGCTCAGATTCGGAGATTTCTGTAGAAAGTACCCCAGCAGACTGCGTGCGTTTAGGTGTTAATTATTTATATAAGGATATTGATTTTGTGCTATCGGGTATTAATCAAGGTTGTAATTTAGGTTCGGATATTTATCCGTCGGGAACGATAGCGGCAGCACGAGAGGCAACTATACATAGGATTCCAGCGATCGCCTTTTCCCATTTCCGAAGAGCTGAATGGGAAATAGACTGGGAAAGAGCAAAGAGATGGACTATTCAAGTTCTGAATATGTTGTTAGAAAAACCGATAGAACCAGGAACTTTTTGGTCGATTAATTTTCCACATCTGACATCGGATATGAACGAGCCAAACATTGTTTTTGCTCCCTGTTGCACTCGCCCACTGCTAACTGAGTTTGTTTTGGAGGGATCGTCCTATCGGTACATAGGTGACGACATTAACCGCAAGTCTGACCCCGGTACGGATGTTGATGTCTGCTTATCAGGTAATATTGCCATCTCTAAAATTCAGTTGTGGTGATGCTAGTTTGATGTTTGGTGTCAAAAATGGAAGCATCTAAACTACATCAACGCTCTTTATATCATAACTTATATCATGTCCGGATAATTAGTGATACAGGATTTACGCAAGTGAACCCAGAAACCCGGTTTCTCGTAGACATCTATTGCTCAAAACAAGGATTTATCGTAGAAACCGGGTTCCTCCCGTGTAAGTCCTATGATAAAAAGACTTTCTCCTGTTCTCTCCTGACTTCTGTAGAACGGCCGTTCGCCCCTACAACTAACTCGTGACTTCTCCCTTATTTATATATGTTCATCCGGACATGATATTACGCAAAGTCTTAGATAATCAGGATTTAAGCAAAGGTACTATATATAGTTTGTCGGTGCGTTACGCTACCCCTTTATATCAAATCCGCTGGCTTTGGAGAATAAAATTATAGCATCAGAAAAGAGCGAAAAGCCTAGTCTGTAGAGGGTTTGGAGACCAAACCCCTACTACGAGCGAATTATACCGATACTACCGGATTTGATATTACATGTCGTCTAGGGAAGCACACCGCTTACCAAGAATAAATCAACTTCAGTCTTCTTTCTTAGTTTCTTCTTTCTTCGTTACTTTGAAATTTTACTTACAGCACTTTTCACTCTTGATGAACCAAATCGATCGGCATAACCAAACCCTTGTAGGGACGTTGCATAACAAAAATGCGTTTCATGTCGCGCAGCGATACGTTCCTACTGTGGTTCACTAAAATGAAAACCGCTGTAACTAATTATTGAGGATATAGTAATGACATTAAATGAAAAAAAAGAGGAAAAATCTCAAACTCTCAAAAATGAATCTAACTCAGATAGTTGGATAATAGGTAAAGAATTTAGATTTGAAGCTGCTCATCAACTACCTAATCACGATGGGAAATGTGCCAGATTACATGGCCATTCTTGGCGGGGTGTTATTTATATTTTTGGTAATAAGTTGATAACTTCTGGAGCCAAACAGGGTATGATTATGGATTATGGAGATATTAAAAAATATATTAAACCCCTCCTTGATAATTATTTAGATCATTATCATTTAAACGAAACTACAGGTTTAACTAATCCTACCAGTGAGGCGATCGCTAAATGGATTTATGAACAATTAGAAGATAAAATTCCAGGACTTGTAGCAGTTAGAATTGATGAAACTTGTACCAGTCAATGTATTTATTCAAAAGGAAAAATTGATTTTTTAATGTTTTGAGGTAATAGAGAATAGGTTCATTAATTAATAATGAATAATTGATAACTACTTCTCGTTAAAATCATCAGATTTAATATCAGGAAATCTTATTTATTTTTATCAATTATCCATTGGTAAATTTTTCAATATAATAAGTAGTCGTGCAAAATAAATTTCCTAGTTGAGGGAGGAAATGGGGAACAGGAAGAAAGAATTGATAACTTCTGGATCGAATTAGAGATATATAATAGTAATATGTAATTAATTTTTTATAAGCACTTATCTTCTGAGTTTTTTAATTAGGAGTTGCTGATTAAATCTCAAAGGATTAATATATAAAATTTTTAGACTTCTTATACCTACAAAAGTACCTATTTTTTGTCTGAAAATGGTAAAATTTTGACTCTAATCAAATTAAAATTATTAGTGCAATAGTATATAGAAATTTAGTGAAATGAAAAAAACCATAGGAATTATTGGAGGAGGACCTGCTGGAATGTCTTGCGCACTCTGGTTAAAGTATTTAGGTTTTTCTCCAATTATTATTGAAAGAAAACAAAAACTGGGAGGTTTACAACAGTTAAGTAATTTTCAAAATGTCTGGTATTTAGGATTAATTGAAAAAACTGGATATGAAATTGCTGAACAGTTTCGTCAACATATTAAAATAGAAGAAATTTCTACATTATTAGGTTCTCAACTTAAGAGTATTGTCAAAGATGGGGATAATTTTCAGATATTTACTGAAGCAAAAGAAATTACAGCTCAAGGTTTAGTTATTGCTACAGGACAAAGAATTAAAGGATATGAAAGTATCAAGTTTATTGAGGGTAGTCACGAACTTTTATCATCACAAGAAATATTCTTCGATCCTGGTACTACTCCTCTACTTACACCCCAGATGAATGATAAAATAGTTGCCATTGTTGGAGGAGGTGATAATGGGTTAGTAACAGCAATACGTTTCTCAGAAACTGCTAAACATATTCACCTATTTGTTCGTTCGCAAATGTGTGGTTTTAAGGTTAACCAAAAAACAATTCACGATAAAATTGAAGCTGGTAAAATAACATTGCATCAACTAACAATTATTAATAGATTTGCCGTTCAGAATAATCAAATTTATATCACTTTTAGAGATGGAGAAAAACCAGAAGAAAAATTAGCATTTGACTCTCTATGTTTGAGAATTGGGTTTGCTCCAAATATAGAAGATATAGTGCAAATTTTTAATGAAGGAAACTTAGGCAATATTCAACTTAATGAAAAAGGATATATTTCTACAGATCAATTTTTACGGACTTCTATTCCTAACATTTATGTTGCTGGAGATGTAGCAAATCCCAGAGATCCCTGTGTAGCAACAGCAGTAGCTCAAGGTGCTATTGCTGCTAGAAGTATACAAGAAGATTTATAATCAGAAATTACGCAAAGAAATCCGGTTTCTCGTAGTAGAAAGAAATCTGGTTTCTCGTAGTAGAAAGAAACCCGGTTTCTCGTAGAAAACGGGTTTCTGGGTTCTGATGAGGATAAAAATTTACTGATTAATAATTATAAATAGTTTTTTAGAAAGAAACCCAGTTTCTCGTAGAAAGAAACCGGGTTTCTCCTAGAAAAAAACCCGGTTTCTAGGTTCCGATGAGGATAAAAATTTACTGATTAATAATTATAAATAGTTTTAATTATTAATTATCAATTATTCATTATTCCCTATTCCCTAAAAATATAAAAATGAGTTTAACCAAAGAATTTAAAAGTAGATATCACGAGTCGCGGATGCAATATATGGCAACAGGAAAATCTCCCACCTGTTCAGTCATTTCTTCTCAAACACCTTACTGGAAAAATAATCGACTTATTTTTCCTTTTTTAGTTGATGACTGGGAACATTTTTATTACGTTGACTTTCCTAAAAAATTTAAAAATACAGAAAATACCTACCCATCTATTTTAATAGGAATAGCAATGGCAGAAATTTATCGCCTTTGTGAAATATGTACTCCTAAAATAGTAAAAGTACCTTGGTATAGTTGTCTTCAATGGGAAATAGATTGGTGGAATGAAGATATTTATTGGTATCTTCAGCAAAAGTTTTATCTGGAAAAATGGGATTGGGAAAAAATGCCTCCCATAGAGTTTTCTCCAAATTCAAATTATACAGAAAACTCTGCTTTTCCTTCTGTTAATGATACTTATCTTCTTGCAGTTAGTGGTGGTAAAGAAAGTACATTTGCTTTTGAGTGGATGCAGCAAGCAAACCTGCCCATAGAAGCATTTACTTTACATAATGCGGGAGGAATATTAGGTAATAAATGGCTGGAAAAATTCCCAGTATTTGACTATATTAAAAATCAAACTTAATCTATGGGAAATACAAGCTCATACCCAGGAAGAACCGGCTGAACATTTTGCTTATGAAGGTGTTCGTAATGATCCTACTATTACTAATGCTCTGTTCATTATGATGATAATTGCTATGCAGCAAGGTCACCGATTTTTGATATTAGCAAATGATAAGAGTTCCAATGAATCTAATGCTACATATCAGGGGCGAGAAGTTAATCATCAAAGTGCTAAAGGAGCTGCTTATATAGAACGTTTTAATGATTTTTTAAAGCGCAAAGGTTTGCCTTTTGGTTATGTGAGTATTTGCGAAGAAGTTTATTCTATAGGTACGGTTCATCAGCTATCTTTATGGAACAAAAATATCTTAAATAACCTTACTTCTTGTAATGAAGCACAGTGGTCTCCAGAAGATGTGCGATGGTGTTGTAACTGTCCAAAATGTGCTTTTTCTTATGCTTTAATTGAATCTATGACGGATTACAGTTTTGCTTCTCAAGCAGTAGGAAAAGATTTATTTAGTCTGGCAGAACTTGAGAATATTTGGAAAGGTTTATTTGACCCAAATACGGAGAAACCATTTGAGTGTGTTGGTGAAAAACGTGAAACTTTAATGGCTTTAGTTAAATGCAAAAAACAACGTCTTAAAAATGGAGAACCTTTGGGTATTCTTGTGGAAATACCTGATGTTGATTTTGATAATTCTTTTCTCAAAATATCTCCTCCTCAAAATATTCCAATTGAACATCAAGAAAAACTAAATTCTGTTAAGTAGGGAATAGGAAATGTAGTTAGTCTGGTAGTTGGTTGAAATACTTGAAGTTTTGGATTATAAAAAAAGGTAAAATTTTGCCATAAGAAGAATTATACGAAAAAGGTTAATGCAATATTTTATATAATCTTCGGTTGAATAATTACACTTAGGAGGAGGAGGTGAGTCATCAAAATTGGCAATAGTTGCTGATCGAAAAAGTCGTTTATACATTTCCTTAAGCACCCCGGCACAGGGGGTGAGCCATCAAAATTGGCAATAGTTGCTTACAGAAAAAGTCGTTTATACATTTCCTGAAGCACCCCGACAGAGGAGGTGAGCCATCAAAATTGGCAATAGTTGCTTACAGAAAAAGTCGTTTATACATTTCCTGAAGCACCCCAACAGAGGAGGTGAGTCATCAAAATTGGCAATAGTTGCTTACAGAAAAAGTCGTTTATACATTTCCTTAAGCACCCCGACAAAGGAGGTGAGTCGTGAAAATTGGCAATAGTTGCTTACAGAAAAAGTCGTTTATACATTTCCTTAAGCACCCCGACAAAGGAGGTGAGTC
>NZ_JAYKGW010000004.1:0-10064 GCF_035285525.1 Okeania sp.
ATTAAAGGATGGAGTTTTATTTCTGAAAGCTGACAAATATAGTGTTTATGATAGTCATAAATTACATCTGTTTTTATTCTATTTCCTATTCCCACCTTCTGTGTTCCCTATTCCCTAAAACCAAGGAGTTTTGTACCTGACAAGTATGGGAATTTCTACAATAACTTAATCCTTGAATATAAACTTTGGTTTAAGTAGGTAGAGACAAAAAACTAACTATGGCAAGAATAAGTTAAGTAGCTCTAAAAGCTATTCCCTTCTGCCTTCTGCCTTCTGCCTTACTTAACTTACCACTATCCGGTTCAGTAATTCATAAATAATAGAGTTAATAAAACCTAATGATAAAGCACCAATTAATGCACTCCAAAATCCCCAACGTAAACGAAATCCACTGACGAACCAAGCTGCTAAACCAAAGATAAGCATATTCATTAGTAGACTGAAAATAAAACCTGAAAGTACAATCTTAATAGGCAAAGCTAAACCAACTAAAACCGGACGAACCAGAGCATTTAACAATCCAAAAACTGCTGAAGAAGTCAACGCAATTCTAAAATCATCAATTTCTACTCCTGTAGGCAATTGAGAAATAATAAATAAACTAACCGCAGTGACAAACCAAAGTGTCAAAAGTTCTATAATACTCATTTTTTTCTCCTTAATTAATCTAGCTATCAGCTTTTAGCATTCAGCATTTAGCAAATCTGGTTAAAATCTCAGGTATTTGATTCTAAAATAAAGTAAATATTTTAGTAGCTTTTAGAGATTAGTTAATATGTAAGCATTTCCTGCGGAATGCTGCGCAAACAGCTATTAGCTGTCAGCTTTCAGTAAAAGGAGAGAGTTTAAATCCAATATACAACTTTTGTAGTTTAGATTTAATTATGACTCAATTAGTAAAGCTTTTATATCAAACTAAAAGCACTCTTTTGATAGCTGTTAGCTGACGGCTGAATGCTTACGTTAATATAACGTTCAATCCTGAAAAAGACATATTTTCCTTAATGCACAAAAAGTCAGAAATTAGAACGGAATAGTTCTGGGTGGAAATTTCCTTTACTAACTTTTAAAAAACAATCTTGCTGACTGCTGAGTGCTAATTGCTGAATGCTTATTTTACAGAAATCTAAACATTAAATCGGAAGAGCATAACATCCCCTTCCTTTACAAGATAATCTTTTCCTTCACTCCTCAATAAACCTTTTTCCTTAGCAGCAGTCATGGAACCAGTAGCTACTAAATCCTCATAGGCAATTGTTTCGGCTCGGATAAAACCTCTTTCAAAATCTGTATGAATTACACCAGCAGCTTGAGGAGCTAACATTCCGACTTTAATCGTCCAAGCTTTTGTTTCTTTTTCTCCAGTAGTAAAATAAGTCCGCAATCCTAATAATTCATAAGTTGCTTTAATTAGAGATTTTAATCCGCCTTCTTCTACTCCTAAAGATTCTAAATAATCAGCTCTTTCTTCTTCTGGTAATTCTATTAATTCTGATTCTACCTGAGCGGAAATTATCACAACTTGAGCATTTTCTATCGCAGCAATATTTCGGACTTTTTCCACCCAATCATTTCCACTTGCTAGGTCATCTTCTGAAACATTAGCAGCATAAATTATGGGTTTAGAAGTTAATAGATTTAAAGGCTTAATTATTAAAGATTCCTCTTCGTCTAAACCAGCCATTCTGACTGATTTACCTTCGTTTAAAATAGCCTCTAATTTTTCTAATACTTCTAGTTCTGCCTGAGCTTCTTTACTGGTACGAGCTTGTTTTTTAGTTCGTTCAATTCGTCGTTCTACTTGAGCTAGATCGGATAAGGCTAATTCTAAATTAATTACTTCAATATCTCTGACTGGATCGACCGAACCAGAGACATGAATAATATCCTCACTATCAAAACAACGAACTACTTGAACAATGGCGTCAACTTCTCGAATATTCGATAAAAATTGATTACCTAATCCTTCTCCTTTACTTGCTCCTTTTACTAAACCAGCAATATCCACAAATTCTATTCTGGTAGGAACAGTTTGAACAGAATTAGAGATTTTACTCAATACATTTAGTCGCTCATCTGGCACTGCCACTACACCAACATTGGGTTCGATTGTGCAAAATGGGAAGTTAGCGGCTTCTGCCTTGGCATTAGCAACTAAAGCATTAAATAAAGTAGATTTTCCGACGTTGGGTAGTCCGACAATTCCAGCTCTGAGCATAAATTTAAGTCAAAAATCAAAATTTAAAAGTTAAAAATTACTTCGCCCCACAGGATTCGACTGTGGTCAGTTAATTAAGATCAAAAAGTGAAAGGACTTGGTTTGAGCTAGTCCTGAAACAACTTTATAAGAATCTTCTGCCCTTGAATTAGAAGAGCAGTTAAAATTGCTTATCTACATTAGGATAGCAGAAAGAAAAAAAGAACCTGAGATTTATCACTTCAAGTTTCATTTCAAATTAGGAATTAAAAAATAAAAAACTATAGTTTGCTTTCTTTGTGAAATTGTGAGGTGAGCTACAGTGAAGAAATCTTAAATTTTGCACCGGGTGAAAAACATTTTTTATAAAAATTCACACTGAACAATCTCAAGTATTTCTCATTTAAGAGACATCTCCTCGACTCAATATGGAAGAAGGAAAAATAATTGATATTTAGGGCTGGCTGAAAAAATATGAAAGTATTGACAGATAAAAGTTTTAGCAATTTTATGTCTGGAAAAAGTATCAGCTTTTAGGTCAAAGAGGTGAAAAAAGTTAACAGAAAAAGTTTTGTTCTTGAGAAAAATTAAGAGACAATTTTTCTAGCTAATTCCTTTATAACTGCTATTCTCCCTGGATTGCAGGATTGCAGGATTGCTGGCTCAAACCCGCTACTAAAAGACTGAAGAAGCGCAAACCCTATTTTATAGATAAGAATTGATTTTAATTTTTATTTTTGGAGATGTCTAATAGTAAGCGCGATCGCCACACCGATGCTTTGCTTATTTTTTACAAATATCTTTTTGAAAATATATTTAATAAGTTATAAGTAAAATCTAGATTAAATTTTATTAAGTTAGTAGCTTTTAGCCAGAAAATAAGTCAAAGTATTATTTAATTGCTACTTAAAATTATTAGACTAATAAAACTATTGCGCAATGGTTGAACAAAGAATCATAGGAACTACTGAAGCTGCATATTTATCATGTATTTCACCGAAACGTTTACGAGATTTATTATGCGAAGGTCGAGTGAAAAATGCTTGGAAGGAAAATGGCTTTTGGCACATACCTGTTTATGGAGCTAAAGGTGAAGAAATGCCAATCATTTTTCCTGGCACAAGAGGTCCGAAAGGAAATTGGTGTAAAGAAAAACGTACTAAACCTACTATGATTCATGTGAATCAACATAAGATAAAGGAAAATGCGAAAAATCCAGAAGAGGAATTGAAGCCTGTAATTTCTGTCAAGCAAACTAACCATAATTACTATGGTTTCCAATTAGAAATTAAAGGTCCTTGTAGGATTGTATATAGTCCTCATAACCCGGCAAAATGTGGTGCTCATTTGTGGATTGATACTTTTAGTAGGGTGCAATTTATAGATGTTAATTTCAATCCAATTACCGCTTGTCGAGCCTACAAATACATATAGATCAATGTAATTTGAACTCAAGTCAATTATAGAGAGATGTAATTTTCAATTAAGAAGATAAAATTTAGATTTTTTTTGCCTCTCTGTCGTGCTAATCTGATAGTTAAACTTAACTATAGAGAACGACGGATGGATAATGCTGCGAAAAATCAAGCCCTTGTAGATGCTTTAACCAATCTACCAGAGGACGCAAATGAACCGCAAGTTAGTAATATTTTTGCATCTAAATTATTTAATTTTTTAGGTTTTGAAGAAAATGAAAGAGTACCTGAATTTTCTACAGGAACTGGTACTCAAGCGGTCGATCATGCTCTACGTTTGAATAGGGAAAATGACATATTTAATCAAACAAGAACTAATCCAGATGTGCTTGTAGAATTAAAAGCTCGGAATATTAATTTAGCTGCTGGTTCAAAAGGATATAAAGAGATTGATAAACAAATAAAACGGTATTTATTAGCAGAAAAATGTAGATCGGCGAAGTGGGGAATAATTAGCAATGGTAATCATATCCAATTATTTAGAAAGCATGGAAAAGTTATTCATCCGGTAACAGTTTGTCTGGAAATTAATTTAGAAAATATTATTAATATTGCTACATTAATTAAAGAAAAAATTGATAGACCACGAAAAGCATTAACAGTAGCAGTTTATAATAGTAAAGGTGGGGTAGGAAAAACTACAACTACAGTTAATACCGCAGCAACTCTATCATTGTTGTATGGCAAAAAAGTTTTGATTGTAGATTTCGACCCTGACCAACGAGACCTAACAACTTCTCTAGCAATTCAAGCAGGTAAACCTACCTTTAATCAATGTTTGGTAAATGAAAGTATTAATATTATAGATGTAATTAAGCCATACAAAACTAAATTTAATAAACTAAAAAAAGAAGTTGTTTTCGATGTAATTCCAATACCTAAAGATGAACCTCTCGAAGTCTGGGCTGAAGATAAATTGCGTCACGAAATAAAATTTTCCAGGTTAAGTAAAATCTTAGAGCCATTAAAAAGTAACTATGATTATATCTTGATTGATTCTTCTCCCAACTGGCGAATTTTTAGTAAAAGTGCAATTTATGCTGCGGATGCAGTTTTAATGCCAGCCAAACATAACAACTTATTTTCCCTAGAAAATGCAGCTATAGCTATCAAAAAATATATACCTGAAGTTCAATAGAATAGAAAAGATGGCGGACCTTTGGTTTTACCTATTTTCTTCAATGGTGAAAAAATTACAGAAGCTCAAATGAAAGAGGCTCAAGTTTATATTGATAAACTGATTAAGGATACTAAAAAAGACCCAAATCATAAATTTGATTTACTACCCTATTTTTATCCAAGTTATACTTCAGCAAATAAAAATAGAAAAATATTTCAATTACCTAATTATGCTTCTATTGCAAAATCGGCTTTTTCTCATGTACCTGCTGTTTATAAAGATCGGGTAGTTTTAGAATATTATAAGAGTTTGGTTAAGGAGTATTTTATACTATGAGTAGTTTGAGCGATGTTGGTAACTTAATGCACTTGTATATGTATAAGATTGAGTCTGGAGAAGAAATAAATGCTCCAGAATTTCTAATTTTATCAACGGCAAAAGTTCTGAATGAAACTGGTGGGAGAAACTGGATACCTGTAATTGTTAAAGAAGTTGGAGAAGATAAATATCAAGTAATTGGCAATTCTTTTATTTTTGCTGTAGCTGAAGCTGCTGGTTTAGAAAAAGTTTGGTGTATTATTGCTGATGAAAGTGAGGAAACTGAGAAAATTAGCAAAATTTTGTCAGGAGAAAAAACTCCACAAATAAATCTTTCTACTGCGACGAGAGATGAAATTAAAGTAGCACTTCAATACTTAATTGAAAAATCAGGCAGCAAACTTAAAGGAGTAAAATTGCCAGTAGCTACAAATCGTATTGATGAAGCTCCGCGTCAGTATTGGAAAGATTTTAAACCTATCACAAAATTAGGATGTGGAATTACGACGGCTAAAGTTAATGCTTTAAAAGAAGTATTTTATCTGACTCCTTAACCAATAGCTAAACCTGAGAAAGTGAATCTTTCTATTGCTACAAAAGATGAAATTCAGGCCGCACTTAAATATTTAATTGAAAGTAGTAAACTTAAACAAATTGAATTAGCAAAAACAACAGAACGTATTACTGAAGCTCCACGTCAAAATTGGAAAACCTTAGAACCAATTACAAAATTAAAATGTGGAATTGGAAAAAGTAAGATTAATGCTTTAAAAGAAATATTTTATTTATTCGAGAGTACAGAGTTATAAGTGGAAAAAAATATTCCCTGACTTTTAGTGGAGAATAATGAATACTGGTTAAAGACTCTACATTTTTATCGAAATAATTAATAATTAGGTCTTGCTGAATAAATCTAAAAGTTTTTATAAATAAAGGTTTTAGTCTTTTTAGGTTGGGAAAAAGTACCCGATTTTTAGCTATTTATGCTCAAAAAGTTAGGATTTTGGATAAACAAGCAGGGAAAAATCAAGGTAAAATTACCTCTCCTACTTTCTTTCTCTTCCCACAGTCCCCACCCCTCCCACACTCTAATTTTTTCAGCAATCCCTAATTAGGTCTGGCTGAGTAAATATCAAAGCTTTATCTGTAAAAGCTTCTAGCATTTTTAGGTCTCAAAAAAGTACCAGTTTTTAAGTCTTTCAAGCTAAAAAGTCTAGGATTTTCTGCTATAATTTAGCCTAAAATAAAGGGATAATTCTTCTGACTACCTCTTCTGTAATTTCTATTTCTCCTGGCTTCTGGCTTCTAGCTTCTGGCTCCTCCCCCTAAAAAAAGACTTTTTCAGCAAACACTAATTATAATTATTAATTGTTAAATTTAAGCTTGTTTATGTTTCCAGACTTTCCAACTTATATAAGCCAGTAAACCTGTAGCACTAAAAGCATAAATTGTACCACTAGGAACACCGGAAAAAGCCATTGCTAAACTTCCTACCCAAAGCGTTAATGAATAAATGAAAAAAACTGTCAATCTTTGAGATAAACCAGCATCTAATAAACGATGATGTAGATGACGTTTATCAGCAATAAAAGGAGATTTCCCATTTCGTAAACGGTCTAAAATTACTGCAGACATATCTAAAATTGGAACTGCTAAAATTAGATATGGTAAAAGAACAGAAGTAACCGCTGTTACTTTTACCAAACCTATTACTCCTACTCCTGCTAAAGTAAATCCTATATAGTAAGAGCCTCCATCCCCCATAAATATTTGAGCTGGATTAAAGTTATAACGGAGAAAACCTAATGTTGCACCTGCTAAAGCTGCTGCTATTAAAGCTGCTGCTGGTTGATCCATAAATATACTCACAATTAACATCACAAAAGCTGCAATACCTGAAACACCAGCAGCTAAACCATCTACACCATCAATCCAATTAATAGCATTTGCCATACCTACCAACCAAATTACAGTTACAGGCAAACTTAATATATTAATATGTACTAATCCATAAAAAGGGATAGTCAAAAACTCAATTTGTACTCCAACTATCCAAGCTGTACTAGCAGCAATTATTTGCATAAACAATCTCAGTAGTGGTGATAAATTAAATAAGTCGTCTGCTAAACCTATCATAAAAAAAGCTAAACCACCGATTGTTACTCCCCAGATTTCAAACTCTTTTTCTGGAGGTAAAATATTACCACTAGCATCTATAAATCCTCCTAACCACCAAACAATTAAAAGAGCAATTAGGCTACCAAAAAAAATAGAAACTCCTCCCAAACGAACAATTGGTTTTTGATGAATTTTACGACCGCCGGGATTATCGACTAGCCCCATTTTGAGACCAACTTTTTTGATTATTGGTGTCATTAAAAGTACCACTAAAGTCGAAATAACTAAAGTAATTAAATGGTACATATAATGAGGCACTTGAACTAATGGAGGATTAAGATTTAATAAGAAATAGTTAAGTTGGTATAGCATCATTAAATTCAGTTATCAGTTATTAGGTAAGCATTCAGCCGTCAGCTATTAGCTATCAGCTATTATCTATTAATTTTGAAGAAGGTAAAAGCCATCCTTGAAATTGAGAAAGAATAAAAAGTTACTGTATAAGTTTCCTTCCCGAAGCTCAGAAGTAATTAGAATTTGCTGATTAAATCTAAAAGCATTGACAGATAAAAATTAAAGGCTTTTTTAGGTAACACAAAGTGACAATAAATTACTAAATTAATCTTTAAAACTCTAGATTTTTCCTCACCAAAGTGGAAAAAATTTAGAAAAATTAACACCTGTAACTATTGCCTAAGCTGACCAACAAACTTTTGAGCGCAAACCCTAATTATTAATTACTAATTGCTGATAGATGATTGCTCATAACTGAATGCTTATTTTTTTTAGTTATCAGTTATCAGTATCTCTTAACTTAAATATAAGATAAGATAAAGCTCTTTATCTTAAATTTCCTTTTTGTAATATTGGTATGGCTTCAAAAAAGTAACCAATAAAACGGCGGTCATTGTGACTACCGTTTTATCATCATTTATATCACTTTGTTCCTATCTATCCCTATCAAGTTATTAAACAAAATTAGACTAAACTAGGGACTTTAGCCATCAAATGAGGGTAAAGAGGAAAACCATCGCATAATGATGCTACCCTGTCTCGACACTTTTGAGCTACCCCTTTATCTTCTGAATTGAGTAATCTTTCCGCAATAATATCGCCTATTTCTGTAAATTCAACAGTTTTCAGTCCTCGAGTTGTCATTGCCGGAGAGCCTAGTCGGAGGCCACTGGTAACAAAAGGAGATTCTGGGTCAAAAGGTACAGTATTCTTATTAGCAGTAACGTTAATTCCACTCATTAACTTATCTGCTTTTTTACCAGTCATACTTACCGATCTTAAATCCACTAGCATAACATGATTTTGCGTACCACCAGAAACTATTTTTAATCCCCGTTTTTGCAGTTGAGTTGCTAAGGCAGCAGCATTTTCAATAACTTGGCCGGAATAGGTCTGAAATTCTGGTTTTAAAGCTTCTCCAAATGCAACTGCTTTAGCTGCAATAACGTGTTCTAAAGGACCACCTTGAGTTCCGGGAAATACTGATTTATCCAATTTTTTCCCTAATTCTGGGTCGCGGGTTAAAATCAAACCGCCTCGTGGACCTCTTAAAGTTTTGTGGGTAGTAGTTGTCACCACATCACAGTGGGGAACTGGGTTAGGATGATGACCTGTTGCTACTAAACCAGCGATATGAGCAATATCCGCTAATAAGTAAGCTCCGACTTCATCAGCGATCGCCCGGAATTTTTCAAAGTCAATTATTTGAGAATAGGCAGAATAACCACAAATTAACAGTTTGGGTTTATGTTCTTTTGCCTGTTCTAGAACTTGGTCATAATCTATCGCTTCTGTTTCCTGACTTACACCATAATGATGAACTTTGAACCATTTACCAGAAATGTTAACTGGGGAACCGTGGGTCAAATGTCCACCGTGAGATAAGTCCATTCCCATAATGGTATCCCCTGGTTGTAGTAAGGTGAGGAATACGGCAAGGTTGGCCTGCGCTCCAGCATGAGGTTGTACATTAGCATGGGCAGCTCCAAATAATTGTTTGGCGCGGTCTATGGCTATTTGTTCGATTTCGTCGATAAATTCACAGCCACCGTAGTAACGTTTACCTGGGAGACCTTCGGCGTATTTATTGGTGAGTACGGAACCTTGGGCAGCCATTACTGCGGGTGAGGTAAAATTTTCACTGGCGATTAGTTCGAGATGGTCTTGTTGCCGTCCGTATTCTTTTTGGATTAGTTCGGCTACTAGGGGGTCAGTGTCTGCTAGAAAGTTAGCGTTAATCATGTTTATTCTTTTTTGAGGTTACATTACTACATTATTAATGTATATGCCCAAATTAGCTAGATGTGGTATTGGTTTATTATTCAAAATCGAAGATTATTTTGATTAATTTTTCATCCCTAATTTCTTTTTCTATTATTTTTTTATTAGTAGTCTTATAGATGTATTGATTTAGATTAAAAGTAGGAAACAGCGAAAATAAGTTTGCTTAAATTCGATTATTTTAAAGAAATTAAGTTTCTTTTTTGTTGGATTTCGTTGCCTCAACCCAACCTACAGTTTAAGTTAATTTAAGTTGATTTAAGTTACTAATAACTTTTGGTATTTGCTCAACTTCTAGTTCTCAAATTTCGGCAATTTTTTGAACAGAAAAGCCTTTTTTTTACAAGTATGTTGGGTTTCGTTGCCTCAACCCAACCTATAATTTAAGTTAATTTAAGTTACCAATAACTTTTGGTATTTGCTCAACTTCTAGTTCTCAAATTTCGGCAATTTTTTGAACAGAGAAGCCTTTTTTTAACAACTTAGGAATCACTTCTAATTTTGCCTCTAGTTTTGCCTCTGATTTGGTTTCTATTTTGAT
>NZ_JAYKGW010000005.1:0-61646 GCF_035285525.1 Okeania sp.
AGAAAATGTTAGAAAAAGGGAAAAATCCTGTAGAGGCAATGAGAGAAACTCAGTTAGAAATGTTGAGTTCTCAACAGTGGAAAGCACCCTTTTATTGGGCACCATTTGTAGTGCAAGGAGAGTGGAAATAGAATTAATTAATTCAAAATTAAGATTAAACCAAGTCAGAAATAATCTTTGTTTTAGTAAGAGTATTTATAGCAGATGACAAAGTTTACTAAGTTGAAATTCTTAGCTATAAGCTAAGGATTCCAATTGTAGAATTCATGCATTCAAAATTAAGAATAAATAAAGTCAGAAATAATCTTTGGCTTAGTAAGAGTATTTATAGAACCCCCATCACCCTAACCATATCTTTGCAAAAGCAAGAATTGAAAGACAGGAGTCAGGAGTCAGAATTTAAAGAAATAGAATAGAGAAAAAAGTATAAAAATATCCCCCATTATCCACCATCTCCCCGACTCCCCGACTCCCTTACTCCCCTACTTCCCAGCTAATTTTATAGATCCGTTTAGGGTTTCTATAGGAAATGCTCCGCTTTCCATGTCCGTTCAAGCGCAGAAAACACACCCTACAAACAAATAGCGTTCATGGGTAAATCCTATTCATTTCACATATATTATGCTAAATCAAATAACAAGATTTCTCCATTTGAAGTAGTTGAAATAGATACCTTTTTAATTTCACTTAAAGCAACTCCATCACCAGCTTTTAGAGAGAATTTATCATTATTATCTACCTCAATATCTACTTCTCCACGAGCAACTTGTATCCATCCATAACGGTTATTTTCAAAAGCATAATCAATGCTATCTCCGTCTTTCAAAACACTGGCAAATAAATCCACATCTTGATTGACTTTTATTGCGCTATTTCTACCGTCTTTAGCAACAACTAAATTTAATTTGCCAGAGTTTTTTTCTACTTCAAAAGAATGTTGATTATATGTTGGTTTTAAACCCTTAGAATTTGGCTGTATCCAAATTTGTAAAAAGTGAACATTCTCTGATTTTGAGTGGTTATATTCACTGTGCATAATTCCCGTACCCGCAGTTATGTGTTGTATATCTCCTCGGTACAATACACCACCTTCACCAATAGTATCTTTATGTTCTAATGCTCCGTCTAAAACATAAGTAATAATTTCCATATCTCGGTGTCCATGAGTTCCAAAACCATCACCAGGAGTAACTGTATCCTCATTAATTACTCTTAGGGAACGGAAACCCATGTACTCAGGGTCAAAATAGTAGGCAAAGGAAAATGTATGATGAGTGTCGAGCCAGCCATAATTTGCGTGTCCTCTTGCTTCAGCTTTTCGGATTTTCACGTTTTCTACTTGTTGTAATTGAGACATTATTATTAGCTCCTGTTATAATTTTTGATTTTTTTGTATGGATGAAATTTTAGTTATTTATCTTATAGTTTACCTGAAAAAATTTGGATAATTAGGGTAATATCTGTACCAAATATTTGATGAAAACCGCTGTTATATTTAATAGACATCTCCAGAAAAGAGGGAGTAGGGAATAGGGAGTAGGGAGTAGGGGAAAAGAATAGATGATTTCTGTCCGATAATTGATTTAATTTTTTATTTTTGGAGATATCTAATTGTTTATTTCCTATAAAAATAATGCTGCAAAATCTTGATTTTGCAGAAGAAATTTTTCAGTCAAAATCATTGTCTGATTATGCAGCATTAACGAATAAATATTTTACTTATAGTTTAGCGTGAGTCCCATCGCAATAAGGAGGATTACCAGTTTTCTTGCAATTACAAAGTGCTACTGTCTGTGACTCTGTTATCTCAAATGCTACAGGAGTAAACTCAGTTCCAGCATGGGAACCATCACAATATGGTTTATCCGGGTGAGTTTTGGACTGACCACAGGCACACCAATAGTAAGTGCCCACTTCAAGTTGTTCAATAACTACTGGTTTATTGTCTGCAATAACGGGTTCGGCCATGATGTTTTTCTCTCTGAAATTAATCTCTGGATACAAAATCTCTATTTAATAGATTTTGTTTCAACAGATGTATTATAGCTTAAATCGGGTTATCATGTATAGTACGCACTTTAAAGTAAGATAGTACCCAAAAAGATACTATGAATGTCCAAACTGCAAAGAAGAAGAGAAATTGTCCAGCAGAACTTACTCTTAAGTTGATTAATGGACGTTGGAAACTTTTGATTATTAAAGAACTATTTAATGGAGTGAAACGTTTTAATGAACTGCATCGCTCTCTCAAAGGTGTTACTCAAAAAATGTTGACTCAACAATTACGAGAAATGGAAGCAGATGGTATTGTTCATCGGGAAGTTTATTTGCAGGTTCCTCCGAAGGTTGAATATTCTTTAACTTCTCTAGGCAAAAGTCTTCAACCTATGATTAATCAATTGCACGAATGGGGAATTAAACATCTAAATTGTAGTGAATAGGGAACAAGGGGAAGTAATTAATAATTAATAATTAATAATTAATAATTACTTCTGGTTAAAACTGAGAAATAGTAAGCAAGTAGGAAATCTGATTTCATTATTCATTAATTTTTAACCCGTCCCTACCCCATGCACCATTTTAGGTGCGTCAGTCTAGTAGAGGCAAATAGCCATTCGCCCCTACAATATAAACTCTAATAACAAATTTTATCAAGCTTGTAATCAAGCTATTACAGGCCAAATGTTTATTTAATAAAGGATGATTAAAAATTAGTAGGTCCCTTATAACCTGATAACTTGGCTAAATTTTCCATAGAAACCACTCCCTCTTGAACTTTACCATTAATTTCCCAAGTTGGATATGCCTTAATACTAGCTTCAACACATAGTTGGGTTTGAGAATTTTTGCCTTTAGGATCGCACTCAATATAGTTGATTTTACTAACAGCTTCTTTACCAAACAAATTCTTTTGCTCCTGACAATGACTGCACCAATAAGCGCCATACATTTTTGCACCGACTTCGGTTAAATGTTCTGCTAATGCAACTTTTGCTGGAGTGGAAGCAGTTGTAACTCCATAAGTATTTTCTGTGCTAGCAGTAGCGCTATAAATTGGAGAATAAACTGCAAATATTCCTACCAAAGTAACCATCCCGACAATAATAGCAGTAAAAATTAACTGCCCAATGTCTTCCCAGTTACGACCTATTAATGTTAAAATTAATAGACTGAGAGAACAAATAGCTGAACCTGTGCAGTAAAGACAAAGAGACTCAATCTCAAATGCCATGATATACATCAGATAGCTGCTGAAGATGGTCATGGATACGCTACCCACAAACATAAATAACCAACTCCAGTTTTCTAGTTGCGAACGTAATTGCTTTTGGGAGTCTGAATTAATTAACCAAGGAGCGATCGCCATTGTGCCCATACTAACGTAAGCTAAAAAGCCAAACAAAGCCAAAGGTAAACCTAAAATAGTGGCATATTCACTATTGAGGACATTATCACAACCATCCACAGGACAAACTACTGTTCCTCCGGTTAATTTTTCTATAGTAAGATAAGCTGTGATCGCAACACCAACTGCTGCGATACCAGCAATAATAAAACGTGAGTTACGATGAATCCAAGGTTTAGAGCGTTTACTACGCATTTTTCTCTCCTAATTTAATATAGTTTCTGTTAGTATTATTAACTTTTCTGTCAACTGAAAACTCAAAGATAGAGTTCTCTGATAGCCATTTCATCAATATTGGATGATTTTATTGGAGAATAAGAGTTTTATCTTTTCTTCAATTTTATATTATAGCAATTTCTGCAGTTATGAGGTACATTTATAATCCCCTTGAGAAAGGGATAATTTTTGTTATCCCCTTCCTTAGAAAGCTATGCTTTATCAACATCCTTTTTCACATAAAACTTGACAAAAAGAGTCAAGTATGTATATTTGCTGGAATCAGCTTTTGTCTCTAAAATTATAAATATAAATAAAGTAAGACTTACGTATAAACGCTATTGGTAGGGTGTGTTTTGCGTTCCGCAAAGCTCCGCTTTATATGTCGGCTCAAGCGCCGAAACGCTACGGGACATGTAAAGCGGTAGTGTAACGCACCAATACTCTATATACAGTGCCTTTGCGTAAGTCCTGTAAAGTTTGCTAAAAAAAGTCTGTTGGCGAAAGGAGGGAATGGGTATGGGGGCAATAGGAAGAAAGAATTGATAATTTATGTACCAGAATTGATTTAATTTTTTATTTTTGGAAATGTCTAATAGTTACAGGCGTTAATTTTTCTACTCACCACTAAAGTAGTATTGGCCATACAAGATACTATAAAACTCAACTATTGCATTGCAAAAAGCACTATCTGGAACTGTATATCTTGACACCAAGTATGCCAAAGGACTAAAAGTGCATTCAGTCTTGAACGCAAGTATTAAGGAATTACCGAATAATTAATAATTAATAATTAATAATTAATAGTCAATAATTATTCATTCAACAATTCGCGCCTTGAAGCCTCCCCTTGTTCGGGGATAAATCAAAAATTTTCATGGGGTTTGTCAATCCCCTTCTTTAAAGAAGGGATAATTATTAATTATTAATTGCTGAACACTGGGCATACTCGACAATTATTCAGGTTCTTTTTTTTCTACTGCTATATTTCCTTCAATTTTAGACAAAGCTTGATTAACTTTTTCCTCCAATTTTTGAAATTGTTTTTGTTTTAAACTACTCCATTCTGGCAACTTATTAATAAACTGTTGTAAATCAATAATTACACTGGTTAAATCCTGAACTTGTTGCAATTCTGGTCGTTGTTTAAACTGTCGAGAAGTTAATTCTAATTCTGTTTGCAATAGCTTCAAAGTTTGTTCTTGAATATCTAATCGCTTCGACAAATTTTTAATTGTTGTTAACAAAGGTTTTAACTTTTCTTCTTCCTGAACAATTTCTAATCCTTTAGTGATCGAGCCAAAAGAATGTATACTATTTTGTAGCTCAAAAATAGTTTCAGAAATTGACTGCTGATATTCCTCTAATTTTCGAGAATTATCAAGTTTAATAGTTTGATTTTGTGCTGCCAACTTTCGTCTGTTAAAGAGATTTAAAACTAAAGATATAAAAATAAATTCTACTGGATAAATAATTGATTTATTAAACATATAATTAGCAAAAATTCCGAAGGCAGAAGCAGCAAGAAAAATATATTCAAAGATTTCTAAAAGACGCATTTTCAGTTATCAGTTATCAGTTATTAGTTGTTAGTTCAGGACTTACGCAGCAACCCTAAATATGGTGCAACCCCATACGCAATAGTTTTTTGACTCTATATATAGTACCTTGGCGTAAGTCCTGTAGTTGTTAGTTGTCAGTTATGAGTTGATCAGCAAAATTAATTAGTAGGACTTATGCAAAGAAACCCGGTACGAGCCTAGAAACCGGGTTTATGGGTTCAGTTCAAACCACGAGATTTTGTTGATAAACCCAGTTTCTGCGTAAGTCCTGATTAGATATCCTAACATATCAGGACTAAAGCCATGAGGAAAGCAATTTTCTTGGCTTGAGATTGCTTTCAGTCCCGAATGCGTAGCATTCATGTCGCGGAGCGTTAACATGCGTTATGCGAAGCCCAAAACGCTGTCGCTGGTGCTGCAAGTCGCGCCATGACAGAAATACGTTGCGGGTGCGTAAGTCCTAATATTTTCAATTATTAGATATTTGCAAAAATAAAAAATTAAATCAATTCTTCTTCCCTGTTCCCAGTTAAGTCTTCCCTCTTTTCTGGAAATGTCTATTAGTGATTCAGCGCTTCCTATTACTTGTGAGGTGCAAGCATCGCGGGCAAGATGCCCGCACTAGAATAATTTGATCATTTGTGCGAAATATGCTGTATAGCTCTGTGCGCAGGCAACAGCTCATTTGGCAATAGGGAGAATAAATTGCCGATAATATAAGACTATGAACTGCTTGGACACCTCCTGCAATTTGTAAATATTATAGCAATGCATGAGGATGGTGAGGTACACTTAACACTTACTGCAGTTCAGCCTTCCTTTGCTGTAACAACCACCGAAGGTTGTGTTACTAAAATTACTAAATAAAATTTTGTACCTCACGCGCCTCCGAAATTGCTGTCAGTGCGCACATTGCTATATATTCGCTCCTATTTATCAGTAATGTTAGCGATCGCTTCTTTCCACCCACGGCAAAACTTGTTCATATTTGTAAAATTATTCGTGCCAAATTGAAATAAATCAAAACACCCAAAACATCAACAGCAGTTGTAATAAATGGTGCTGACATTAATGCGGGGTCTAACCCAAAAGAACGAAACAGGAATGGTAAAGAAGAACCAGCAACAGAAGCTAAAATTGAGATAGCAACTAAACTTACTCCCACCGTCACAGATACTTCTAAATTGCCATTGATAATAAAAAAGTACGCCCAAACTGTTGCCAATAAACCCAGAATAATTCCCAGGATTGCACCAGCAGCAGCTTCACGCAGAATCACTTTTAATGGTCCTATTTTCCAGATTTCATCAGTATTCATACCCCGAATGACAACGGTTGAAGACTGGGCCCCCACATTGCCACCAGTACCAGTCAATAATGGAATAAACGCTGCTAAAGCAACTACCCTTTGCAGAACATCTTCTTGTGCTGTAATGATTCCACCTGTGACACTATTGGTCAACAATAACACAAATAACCAAACTACTCTTCTACGAGCAGCAGTAAACAAACTTACCTGGAAATAATTATCACCATCAGACTGTACCCCACCCAAAGCATAAATATCTTCAGTGGTTTCCTGTTGCAAAATATCCAGAACATCATCAACGGTAATGATACCCACCAGTCGTTGTTCGCTATCTACCACTGGTACTGCCAAAAAATCATAACGTTGAATAATATGGGCAACTTCTTCCTGGTCAGTACCAGTTTGCACGGAGACAAAATCACGATTTATGATTTCACTGATAGTTTGGTCTAACTGGGAGGTAACTAAATCTCGCAGTGAGACAATACCTGTGAGGTGACGGTTAGTATCAGTGACATAGAGAGAATAAACTGTTTCGGTAACGTGAGCTAATGAGCGAATACGTTCTAAACTTTGGGCAACTGTATATTCTTCTTTGAGGGAGATATATTCCGGGGTCATTATTCGTCCCGCAGTACCCGCATTGTAACCCAAAAGTTGGGCGGTAGCTTTCCGTTCAGCAGGACTGAGTAGACCTAATAAACTCCGAACAACACTTGCTGGTAGTTCTTCAAATAGTTTAACGCGGTCATCAGGGGACATTTTATCAACAATATCTATGACTTCTTGGCGCTTGAATTTTTCGCATAGAGACTGTTGTACACTGGAGTCTAATTGTTCATAAACGGCGATCGCTTCTGCTTTGGAAAGTAACCGAAAAGCAATGACTTGCATTGTTTCTGGTAAACCTTCGATGGCTTCAGCAATATCCGGTGGTTGCACTGGAACTAACATAGCTTTAGCTCCAGATAAGTTATCTTGTTCTAATAGAGCTTGAAGTTGTGATCGAACTAATTCTCGTAATTCTTGACGAGAAATTGTTGCTACCGAAGGGGATGAATAGTTATTATTTTCAATCAAAGTTAACCCTCCTATAATATACTATAATCTATTTTAGAGGCTATTGTGCGTAGCGCAAGTAAAAAGTCAAAAAAGAGGGAGTAGGGAGTAGGGGGAGACAAGGGAGACCGGGGAGACAATCGCTCTGCACAGTTTTATTTAGATGAAACAGTCCACTACAATCTTTTCACTATTTACTGCGTACATCATTTGCCCTACAATGTGCTGTATAGCAACCGCCTTGGCGCTTAGGACATAGACTGATGATGAATCTTAGATAGGACTGACCCATGCGCAACGTATTTCTGTCATTGCTCGCGAGGAGCGAAGCCATCTCAAGCCTTCAAATTTTGTTCCTCATGGCTTTAGTCCTGTTAGAGCTGGAAACACTTTTCCAACTGTTTCCAGTTAAGGGTTCGCTGCCATAATCGCAATTTCTTGGTTTGAACAACAATAGACATCTGGTGATAATCAAAAATCAAATTAATTCTAGTATATAAATTATCACTTCTTTCCCTCTACTCTCTACTCCCTCTTTTCTGAAGATATCTAATAATCATAGCAATAAACTAGTTTTCTTGGTTATTTGCGCAAGTCCTGATAAGATCAGGAGTTATGCAAACTCTTAGACAATACCTTATCTGTAGATGGCAAATGGCATTTCCCCCTGCTAGATATGGTGCTTCTGCGTAAATCCTAATAAATAAAAGAGGACTAAAGCCATAAGGAACGCAATTTTCTTGGCTTGAGATTGCTATCATGAGGGAATGCGACCCATTCATGTCACGGAGCGAAACGCTGTCGCTTGTGCTTCGAGTACCGCAATGACAGAAATACGTTGCGCGTGCGTAAGTCCTATAAAACTAACTATTAATTAATATAATGGAAAATTTATTCATAATAGAAACAGCAATTAATTCATTCATCCAAAATTCCTCTGATAAACCGTCTCCTGATGCTGTTGTGTCCGCACTGCTTGAAATTGAAAAACTCTCAAAAAAGGAGAAGCATATCTATAAAATTGAACAACTATCAGGTAATTGGCAATTATGTTTTATTACTGGTACGAAAAAAACTAAAAAAAGAGCTGGTGTTTTATTAGGAGATGGACGCTATATTCCTAATCTTATCAAAATTACACTTTCCTATTTTTCCCCTCTCAAAAATTCTCAAATACCTCAAGAATTAGAAATCGGTAGAGTAGAAAATACTGTAGAATTTGCTGGTTTAAAATTATCTCTTTCCGGACTCACTAAGTTTATTGATAAAAAAAATATTCTAGCTTTTGATTTTACCAAAATTACAGTCAAATTATTTGGGATAAAACTTTATTCTGGATATATTCGGGGTGGTCAAAAAAGTGAAAATAAATTTCCGACAGAAAGTATTAGCAAACAAGCTTTTTTTTCCTACTTTGTAATTCAAGAAAAATTTATTGCTGCTAGAGGTAGAGGAGGTGGATTAGCAATATGGATAATTAATTATTAATAATTAATAATGGATAATGGATAATTAATAATTGATAATTTATATAGCTATCAGAAATTATTGGTGAGAAAAAACTGTAGGGGTTTGGTCTCCTTTCCCCAAGTGCAAAATAATTAATAATTGACATAGTCATCAAAAATTATTAGTGAGAAAAAACGTAGGGGTTTAGTCTCCTTTCTCCAAGTGCAAAAGGATTTGGAAATCAAACCCCTACAATAAAATAGGATTGTTATAATGGATAGTTGGTTAAAAACATTAGAAAAAAATCCCATAATTGCGGTGATTCGCACTTCCAAAATGGAGCTGGCTCAGCAAATGGCAAAAGCTGTTGCTGCTGGAGGTATTCGGATAATAGAAATTACTTGGAATACTGATCGAGCAATTGAATTAATTACTTTGCTCCGCTCCGAATTACCGAATTGTACCATTGGCACAGGTACATTATTAACTCTAGAAGATTTACAAAAAGCAGTTAAAATTGGTTGTGAATTTCTCTTTACTCCACATACTAATTATGCTATGATTCAAACAGCAAAAATAGCTGGTGTACCTATCATTCCCGGCGCTCTTTCTCCCACAGAAATAGTTACTGCTTGGCAAACTGGAGCTACTTGTGTTAAAGTATATCCAATTTCAGCAGTTGGATACGCCAATTATATTAAAAGTTTACAAGGCCCTTTAGGAAATATTCCCTTAATTCCTACTGGTGGAGTAACTTTAGAAAATGCTAAAGAATTTATTGATGCTGGTGCAATTGCTGTAGGTTTATCAGGGAAGCTATTTCCGAAAAATTTAATAATTACTGAAGATTGGGAAGCGATCGCTCAACAAGCGAAACTTCTAGTTAAACAACTTTCAAAAAATAATTAGTTGGTAAGCATTTAGCATTCAGCTCTTAGCTTAATTACCTTGAGTTGACAACTCAAACTTGTGTTTCTGGTTTCAACTCTTTAGTTAAAAATTTAGTAGAATTAACAGTCTTGGTAACACAGCCTTGAAGGCTGTAACAACCTGGAAGGTTGTGTTACCAGAGTTACTAGGAGACTGGAAGTCTTTAACAAATAATAAAATTTTGTACCTCACGCGCCTCCGAAATTGCTGTAATTCATTAAAAAGCTGTTTGCATAGCATTCCCAAGGATGAGCTGACTGCTGAAATTAGTCGAGAACACTAATTAAAATAATATTAATCAAAATTAGACCAAAATTTTTCTTTTTTAAGAGAGGTATAAACATGAAAAATTTACTTACTTCCAGACTAATAATTAAAGTCTTTGTTAGTGCAGCACTAACTATTACAAGTTTTTTTTCCTACTCAATAACAACAGAAGCTAGTCAATGGGAAAATTTAATTGCCACCAGAATGTTAGAGTTACAAGAATCTGACAAACGTTGGATTTCAATTGATTTATCTAACCAAAGATTAATAGCTTGGGAAGGAAATAAAGCGGTTTATGCAGTCATAGTTTCCACAGGTAAAGCGTCAACCCCTACACGGTTGGGTACTTTTAAAGTACAAACAAAATATCGCACTACGAGAATGACAGGACCAGGTTACGATGTGCCTGACGTTCCCTATACTATGTATTATGATGGGGGAATGGCTATTCATGGTGCTTACTGGCATAATAAGTTCGGTACTCCAGTTAGTCACGGTTGCACAAATGTAGCAGTCAATCATGCAAAATGGTTATTTGAATGGGCGTCTGTAGGAACTCCTGTGGTGGTACATGAATAATTGAAAAAAAGTTATTTCATTTATCAGTTATTAACAAAATTTTGAATGGATTTTTTCATCTATATTCGTCATTGGGAGGTGGGTCGAAAAAAATGTAATGTTGATTTACCAATTTGTGATGGCGAAGGGAGAGTGGAAAAAGTTGTTTGAGTTGTTTTTTCAAGCATCCCCCTGAAGCCATCTCAATACCCTAAATTTCTAGGAATAAATTGCCTCTATTTTGTCATTGATAATATCAGGAAAGAGATAGCTGCGGCTAACTTAATATTTTCCTGAACCGTTTAACTAATTTCTGACCACCTCGCCATGACAATATTAATAGAACAAGACTTACGCATAAACGCTATTAGTAGGGTGAGTTAACGTCATTGTCACCCATCGGTACGCTATATATAGTCCCTTTGCGTAAGTCCTATAGAAAATATTAAAGATGTCATAGAACCTTATTTAGAATGTATGCTCATAACAACAGAAAACACTGTATTTTTACAAAGGAGCAACATGACGCAAAATAGTTAAAGGTTTTTGCTCCTTAAGAATTTTCATTTGTTCTTGATTTTTTACTAACAAAGCACCAGAAAAACCTAAACTATTCACAGAAATAGACTGAAAATCTGGATATGAGCGCGGCACAACAAACATCCATTCTCGTGTCACTAAAAGATTATAATCACTAGACTGTTTTCCACTCATCCCATCACTACCTTCTATCCCGACTGCTTTAAGTAAACAGAAATAAAATTCTAATATTTTGGCAGCAGATTCAAACGGAGAATTTACCCAACCAGGATCTAACTTTGCTATAGCGTGTCGAAAAGGAAAATAAGACGTAACACCTATTCCGTTATTAAATTTAGCAGTAGCGATCGCTTTATCTATCGGCACTTTTTCTTCATCTGATACCAAAGGAAGAGGAACCATTTGCAAATGTTTATGACGTTGACTCGCACCCGCAGTTTTCCCAGAGTTATAAAAAGCTAAACCTTCAAACTCCCCCATACAGGAACCCAAAGCTTGAAAATCTGACAAATTAAGTAAATTTTCCTGTTCTTCAAATTCTCTAGTAACAATGAGCAAATGATAATCAACAACATTATATTTATTCAGCAGACACAGATGAGTTTGAGAAATATCTGCAACAAATAAATCCTCCTCATAAGGTTTAAAAGGATTAAAATTTTTGCCAGTGACAACCTTCTTTTTTTCCTGCTGTTTTTTAGCTTCATCTTTACGGGATAAATTAGATAAAATACGCACCAAGAAACGAATATTATCTTGTTCTACAAATTCATATTCTGTGGGTATCGGTTGGAGTGCGCCACATTCCAGAGCATATTCAGTTTGTTGTTTGAGTCTTTCCCAGAGAGTACCCGGTGCTAATAAAAGTTGATTTTCAGACATATATATAGCAATCCTATTTTATTTGTGTATCAAAATCTTACCCTAAAACCCATATCCCGCACGACAAGATGTAGTATCAAATTAGGAGTTAGAATCCAGAATCCAGAATCCGTATGTGAAGAAGAATCATAAAAGAGGTAGCCAGAAGAATCTTCCCTTTATTTTCTACCTCTCGAAATGCCCAAAATCCTACATTTTGGAACTAGAATTACCTAAAAGTTGGTACTTTATTAGTATCTGCAAAGGCTGAAACCAATGCCCGTAAAAACTTTGATAAATAATTCAGCCAACCCTACTTAATTGTTGACTAATATAACTTTCTCCTGTTTGCTCTTCATGGAGTAGGAAATTCTGACTCCTGGATTCTGACTCCTGGATTCTGGATTCGTAGTACATTTTGACGTGCGGAATGTCAGCTAAAAATCATCAGTGGTTAAAAATCGGCATATCCACCATTATTGTTAGAGTTATTAGTACAGGAACAGTCATTTCAGTTATCAGTTATCAGTAGAAAGTGAACCTCCGAATTTATCGGAATACTGATTTCTCGGGAACCGTGTTAAAATTTTTTCATCCCCGAAAAAGGGGGAGGCTTTATACCTCTTTTTTTGGTAATTTTTGACAATAATAAAAAGGTCATTTCATTTAACAGTTATCAGTTATCAATACCTCAATTTGAGAATATTTTATTCTGAATAATAAAGCTTTTATTACAAACTAAAAAAAATAGCTGTTAGCTAATAGCTGACGGCTGTTTGCTTACCTAAAACTTATGATCATTAACCATTCTTTTTAGACGACTTAACGTGCTTAACTAATATTCTAGCGATCGCTTCCTGTTGCTTACTATCAAAATTTTTAATAATTAACTTCACTACCTCTTTCGGGTCTTGTGGTAATATTATTTTTTCCTCTTCAAAAGTTGTCTCTTCTGGACAAGTTGCAATTTCTTTTAAATCTTTACTTAAAACTATTTCTTCAACCTTTCTGGCTGCAATTAACTCACCAGCAGTATTCAGCTCTTTAATAATTATAGGTGCTAACACCAGGTAAGATAACTTAGAATTAGTCAGAGCTGCTTGAGAAGCAGTAACCAAAGTCCGCCAAATTTCTGTATTTTCATTCAACTTCAACAAACCATTACAACCCTCTTTTAATTGTTCTCTGGTCTCTGGAGTATCACCTTTCTTAAACAACTCCAACATTTCCTTTAATTTCTCTTTGACCTGATGAGCAAAATTAGCTGGTATATTTTTATTTCCAATAGAAGTAGTAGTAGATTTAGGAATATTTCTACCATTAACGAGACTATTCAAATTAGTTTCTAACTCTGTAAAAATAGGTAAAGCATTTTCTACTATTTTTTCTCCTTCTTCTTCTCTTAAACCATAAGGACCTTGGAGGCGTTCTACTAAATCTTTAAGAGTATCATATCCTTTTAAAAATTGAGATTCTATTGTTTGGTCAATATCAACCGGATTTTCTCGAATTATTTTGAAACAATCTTCTAAACGATGAGCTACTTTTTGTACACTGTGCATTCCCAACATAGCAGCTCCACCTTTGACAGAGTGAGCAGCTCTAAACATATCATTAATAGTTTCAGAATCTGTCATAGTAGACTTCAAATCTACCAACCCATTTTCTAAAGTTACTAAATGTTCTTCTGCTTCCATTATAAATAATTGCTTAATTCGTTCATCTTGTTCTGATGGCATAATATTTCTCCTAAGTAGGTGATCATAAGTAAATGTAACGAGTATATAGTAGGTTTAATTAATTATATCAAATCCATCTAGTATCGGTACTATTTAATTCCATACCGTAGAAGTTTGGTCTCTAAGCCTCCACCAAGCTGAGAGTTTTTGTTAATACTAATGGTAGAATCCTAATTTTCCAAACTAAGTGAATGTTATATTATATTATTCAGTTTACTTCTGCAGCTTAGATTTTAGTTATATTAATTTGGTGGTATTTAGGTAGGGACGCCACCAAATGAAAGGAGTTAGAGATAGGAGCTATCAGAGTCTGAGATTGGGGTAGGAACGCCGTTAGATTGGCAGTTTACAGAAATTATAAAATCTTTAGTTCAATTTAATCATCATTAAAACCTATCACAATTAATTTATAATTGCTATATTTCAATAATATTACATGTGTAATCAAAAAAAAGCTTTACCTTTTCCCCTCCTGAGAGGGGTTAGGGGTGGGTTATATCATGTCCAGTTAAATAATTAGACTTTGGTGGAAGGAAAGCAGAAAGAAGCTTTTATGCCATTTCTACCTTGATTTTATACACGCACCGTGCGTGTAAAAGTTGGAAAAATATCTACCGTCATATAAGCAGGACTTACCCATGATCAAGAAGTTTTAGGCATTTGAGATTGCTTTCAGTCCAGAATGCCCCCCATTTTCTGAGGTAATGGGAAGCGCAAAACCCTGTCGCTTGTTATCGCAAAGCTGCGCTGACGCAATGATAAAATTGCGTTGCCTTGCGTAAGTCCTGATCAAGTTTTTTCTTCTCTTAAAGGTTCTTCCTTCTTCCTTCCTTCTTAATCAAAAAAGAGGTATAAAGCCTCCCCTTGTTTGGGGATGAAAAAATTTTAACACGGTTGCCGAGAAATCAGTATTTCAAGCCTCCGACTTTGGTCGGAGGTTCACTCTCTACTGTTTCGCTGCGCGACATGAAAAGCGCAGCACCGACCTAGGAGAATAACTGATAACTGAAAAGACCTTCTCTATACAATACCGATGCTACCGGACATGATATGAGGTACTGATAACTGATAACTAAAATGACTTGTTAACTATAAATTCATTGCATTAGCACGAGCAGCAGCAGCTTCATCGGGGTGAATATTCAAGCGAGTTAAATTTACTCGACCCTTAGCATCTATTTCTCGGACTTTAACAATGACTTCATCTCCGATTGCTAATTCATCTTCTACTTTACCCACGCGATAATCTGCAATTTGAGATATGTGAACCATTCCTTCTTTGCCAGCAAATACTTCCACAAAAGCACCGATAGGAATAATTCGAGTCACGCGACCAACATAAACATCTCCAGGATTCAGTTTCTTGGTCATTCCTTGAATAATATTGCACGCTTGTTTAGCTTTTTCACCATCCGCTGCTGCAATAGTTACGGTACCATCATCATCAATATCAATTTTGACTCCGGTTTCCTCAGTAATACCTTTAATAGTCTTACCACCAGGTCCGATGACTAAACCGATCATTTCTGGATCTATCTTGAAAGTTAAAAGTCGCGGTGCATAAGGTGACATATCCGGACGAGGTTCGTTGATAACACTCAACATTTTTTCTAGAATATGTATCCGTGCTGGTTTAGCTTGATGAATAGCTTCAGCAATAATTTGTATGGATAAACCTGTGATTTTCATATCCATTTGTAATGCTGTAATTCCACTATCAGTACCAGCAACTTTGAAATCCATATCACCCAAAAAGTCTTCTATACCTTGGATATCTGTCAGGATACGAACTTCCTCATCTTCTTTAATTAAACCCATTGCAGCTCCACTCACAGGTTTAATAATAGGAACTCCTGCATCCATTAAACCAAGAGTGGAAGCACAAACAGAACCCATAGAAGTTGAACCATTGGAAGACAGAACTTCGGAAACCACCCGAATCACATAAGGAAAAATATCGCTTGCAGGTATGACAGGAAATAATGCACGTTCTGCTAAAGCACCGTGACCTATTTCCCGACGACCAGGCGATCGCAATGGTTTAGTTTCTC
This sequence comes from Okeania sp., assembly GCF_035285525.1. Classification (GTDB taxonomy): domain Bacteria; phylum Cyanobacteriota; class Cyanobacteriia; order Cyanobacteriales; family Microcoleaceae; genus Trichodesmium. The sequence continues at coordinate 15,948 of NZ_JAYKGW010000005.1, forward strand.
CGACGGAAAAAGGAGGGAAGTTATAATGGTGCAAATAACGTTTTTCGTCTTGGGGATGTAAGTCATCTGCTAATTCTTGAGCATCACCAGGAGTTCCCAAAGTCACAGCAGACATTACTTGAGTCAAACCGCGATTAAATAGAGAACTACCGTGAACTCTTGGTGGTAAGACTCCTACCCGACAAGAAACCGGACGAACTTCATCTAATTTCCGACCATCAACTCGGATACCTTCGTCAATAATTTGTTTACGCATCAGCTTTTTAGTAACACCCTTAAAAGTATTACCTAAAGCCATATTGTCAGATTCAACCATTACTCTGAGTGCTTCTTCTTCCGGAAGTTCAGCGATCGCTTCTGCCAGAGTTTCTTTAATTGCATCAAGTTTCTCATCCCGCTGATTTTTATCCAAATCGTATTCAGACAAAATCTGTTTAATAGATTCTGTTGCTTTTTCCTTAATATAGTCTTCTAAAGTGGGGTCTACTACTTTGGGTGCTTCTAGTGATGCTAGTTCAATACCCATTTCCGCAATAATTTCTCGTTGAGCTTGAATCAGGTCACAAACTGCTTCATAACCAAAATCAATTGCTTCAATGATGTCTTGTTCTGGCAATTGATTTGCCCCTGCTTCTACCATTATTACTCCGTGGGGAGAACCAGCAACCACCAAATCTAAATCACCATTTTTTACTTCACGATAAGTAGGATTTATGATAAAATCGTCTCCCACTAAACCTACCCGTACCGCAGCCATTGGGCCATAAAATGGTAATCTGGCCAACAATACGGCCACCGAACTACCTGTAACAGCTAGGACATCTGGTGGTACTTCCTCGTCCATAGACAATGTTGTGGCCACAATTTGAATATCATCCCGCAACCAACTAGGAAATAGGGGGCGTAGAGGTCTATCAATTAAACGACCTGTAAGAGTCACCTTTTCTGGAGGACGACCTTCCCGACGCAAAAAGCCGCCCGGAATTTTCCCTCCAGCGTAGAGTCTTTCTTCGTAGTCCACCAAAAGAGGTAGAAAGTCTATTCCTTCTCTGGCTTTGGCTGTAGTAGCTGTGACTAATACTGCTGTATCTCCTGATTCTATCATCACAGCACCACCAGCTTGAGGCGCAAATACACCGACTTTTAGTCGAATGTCCCTTCCATCAAAGGATATGGATTTGTTTATCTCTTCCATCCAATTTTTTTTCCTTATTCTTTCGCTTCTTTAGGAAATCGTAGCATTCTTGGGGATTCTTAATGGGGCAATTATAAATCAGAAGTCAAATATCACAAATAAAATGTCAAATGTCAAAAATCAGGTATGGTAGTATCGGTAAAATTCGCTCTCCGTAGGGGTTTAGTCTCCAATTTTTCGGGAACCGTACCCTCTACAACCTATGAGTTTTCGCCAACATTGATGGTATAATACCATTTCTCAAAAGCCAAGGGATTTGATATAAGCTCTGATTTGGTAATTTCCATATCGCAATTTTCATTACAGCGCTTTTCTTTCTTGATGAACCACCGGAGCCATGACCAAAATATTGTAGGGACGTTCCATGGAACGTCCCTACTGTGGTTTACCGTGTCAGAAAACCACTGTCAAAGTTCAGAAGTCAAATGTCAATTACATTCCGACTGCATCCCAAGCTGTACCTAGATTTGCCAGATCAACACTACTGTCTAATGTACCGTCATCATCCATGAACCAAATTTGGTTAGCTCCATTGTTTCCATTGCGCCACAATATATCTGCTATTCCATCATTATTGTAATCGGCAACTCCAGCGACATCCCAAGCTTTAGTTTGCTTTCCTGGATTAGCTGTATAGCTTGTTTTCCCGTCATCATCCATGAACCAAATCTCGTTAGCTCCGGTTTTTCCATTGCGCCAGAGAATGTCTGCTACTCCATCATCATTAAAATCCTCTACTCCAGCGACATCCCAAGCTTTACTTTGCTTTCCTGGATTAGCTGTATAGCTCTTTTTGCCATCATCATCCATGAACCAAATTTGATTAGCTCCTTTCTTGCCATTTCGCCAGAGAATATCTGGTACTCCATCATTATTAAAATCCTCTACTCCAGCGACATCCCAAGCTTTACTTTGTTTTCCTGGATTAGCTGTATAGCTCTTTTTCCCGTCATCATCCATGAACCAAATCTGGTTAGTTCCTTTCTTGCCATTACGCCAGAGAATGTCTGCTACTCCATCATCATTAAAATCATCAACTCCAGCGACATCCCAAGCTTTACTTTGTTTTCCTGGATTAGCTGTATAGCTCTTTTTCCCGTCATCATCCATGAACCAAATTTGGTTAGTTCCTTTCTTGCCATTGCGCCAGAGAATGTCTGCTACTCCATCATTATTAAAATCATCAACTCCAGCGACATCCCAAGCTTTACTTTGCTTTCCTGGATTAGCTGTATCGCTGGTTTCGCCATCATCCAGGAACCAAATCTCGTTACCTCCGGTTTTTCCATTCCGCCAGAGAATGTCTGCTACTCCATCATCATTAAAATCAAAACGGACTGGTTCGTTACTGACACCGTTACCGCGAGTTATTGTGCTGCCAAATAAGTCATCGTTGTCTTGGTCATCCCCTGATGCAATGTTGTCTGGAGCAGAACCATTTTTGTCAGCATCAACAGCATTATTAGAAGAGAATGTAGTAGCCTCATCAATAGTAACAGTAGGCAGAGAAGTTGGCATTCCTTGGTCGCTACCATCCGGGTTTTCATCAGTGAGTTTCATAGCAAATATTGCACCACCGAGACCTTCTCCATTGCTTACACCAGAGCCACCATTTGCCTTATTATTACTCAAGGTACTTTGGGAAATATTTAGACTGCCGGAACGGATGAATACAGCTCCACCCAGTCCATCGCCACCGGAGCCACCATAGGTAGTGTAGCCACTGGAGTTACCACCATTGCCACCGCCGTAGCCACCATAGCCTCCAACGCCAACACCATCGTAGCTACCTGAGCCTCCGAAGCCACCGCCTCCGCCACCACCAAAGCCACCGTCGCCACCGGAACCACTGCCACCGTAGCCACTGTATTCACCGTAGTAATAGCCGTAGTAGTAGTAACCGTAATAGCTGTAATAGCCGCCGTAATAGCCGAAGTCGTAGCCACCGTAGCCACCAAAGCCACGGCCTCCGCCACCACCAAAGCCACCGTCGCCACCGTAGCCACTGCCACCGTAGGTGTAGCCACCGTCGCCGATGCCACCCGTACCGTCGCCACCGTCGCCTCCGAAGCCACCGGAACCACCGAAGCCACTGCCAGCCAAGCCGTAGTAGCCGCCGTAGCTGCTACCTACACCCTTACCACCGTTGCCAAGGAAGCCACCGTCGCCACCATAGCCATCACCGTAATCACTTATATCATCAGCACCATTATTCTCAGACAACCTCGTAGTAAATATACCGCCACCTACATTGCTAGCAGTCTCATCACCAGAATTTCCACCTATTGCCTGATTTTTACTAAATTTAACATTATCTACAGAAACATTACCATCATAGATAAATAGGGCACCACCCATTCCGGCGCCACCGCCTCCTAGCTTACTGTTTCCCCCCTGTGCTTTACCTTTAGTTAGAGTTAAGTTGTTAATATCCACTGTTCCTGACTTGACGAACAATGGACGGTATTTATTGTCACCACTAATAGTAGCTGTTTCCACCTTACCTGTCTTTGGATCGTCCCCTGTTATGGCAATATTACTATCAATGAGTTGAATCATTTCACCAGATAATGTGACATTCTTCTTGATAACGATAGTATCGTCCCCTGGGCTGTTATTGGCATCCAAAATTGCTTTACTGAGAGTTCCTTTAGTTTTTCCTGTACCATTATCTTTGGCTTTTGTTACTTGAAATATAGCCATTTGTGTTAATTCTCCTGAGTAATTAATTGTTGTACTTAGGGGGACGTTGAAGGTAACGTCTCTAGGGGTTTGGTTTCCCAACCCTACGTTTACGTTCTGAAATTTTACTGATGCTAGGGAAGACCTCTCCCCCAACCCCTCTCCTACTTTTGAGAGGGGAGCAATCTTCTCTTCTCCCTTCCCTAACTCCCCCCTTTCAAAGGGGGGTTGGGGGGGATAGTTGTGGGGTTGTGGGGTTGGGGGGAATAGTTGTAGGGTTGGGAGGTTAACTCTGAAGTAATCCCGGATAGAACAACTCATAATACCATCGGTAATTACTCCTTAGCTCCGCTTCAATCCGCGGTGACACCCAATGACGTTCTGGTGCTTTGACCTGAGTATAAGTACGATGAAGATATTTAAACCGATAGAAACTATCCGCCTCCCCTGGTTGTACTACCAAGTTATTCGGATCGAGTTCATAATTTCCCACCCCCAACCAAGTAAACAAATCTTTCATTGTTGCTACTGGTTCGGACATTAAATGCTCGAATACCAGAAAATACATTCGTTGTTGGCAAGATTGGTTCATATCTTGTATCCCTTGCAGCGATCGCAATGGTCCGCCCACCACCCCTTTTTTCCCCAGTAAAGCATCAGCACGTCCGTAGGGAGACAGAGAAGCCAAGTCATCTGGGAAATCCAACCATACTGTTTTTTGATGTTGGGTTTCAATAGATGCTAAAATTTGTCCTAACTCCCGGACACACACCACCATTTTTACATCTGGGTCTAATTCTAAAGCTAATTCTACTTGATTTAACCAACCCCGATGTTTGTCTACTACCATCTGAGAGTCGATTTCCGACCACCATGCTTTAGCAAAAGCACGACAAGCACATTGTAATCTTGCATATACAGTTTCAAATTCCCCATCTAACTGAGCCAGAAAAAAATTGTTATCACTCAAATGCGCCCTAATAGCTTGCAGAGTCGGCAACAGGGGTGAACTCATACCATCACAGTAGATTTCTGGGTGTTCTGCCAGGAGTTGACAGGTTAAAGTTGAGCCTGCGCGGGGCAAACCCGTGACGCAGACTAATTTTCCGTTAAACATTAGAGATTTAAGATTGTATATTTTGCAGGTAGTAGATATCGTTAAATCTAGCTAATGTTTTCTCCGCTGTCAAGTACCATCTCAAAAATTTACATAAATTCATAAATTGTGCATAGTTTCATGTTGTGCATAATTTCTGATAATTTAGTCATCTTCAGATGACTTCAGCTATGAGCCAAGGATTTTAATCCTTGAGGAGTCATCGGGTATTTATTTCTACTTTTAGATTCTCATTACCAAAATTATGCCAACCAAATAAGAAACCGGGTTGATCATCATAATTTTTGGTATTCAAACCAACAAATTTCCTTAATCAACCCGGTTTCTGCGTAGGTCTCCATCGAGCTAGTCGTTATATCAAATCCGCTGGCTTTGGAGAATAAAATTATAGCATCAGAAAAGATCGAAAAGCCCAGTATGTAGAGGCTTTGGAGACCAAACCCCTACTGCGAGCGAATTATAGCGATACTACCGGATTTGATATTACCCATGTTTTCTGGAATTAAACAGAATCCGGATCTAATCCTAACTCTTTTAGTTTAGCAGCCAGACGTTCGGCAAGTTGACGCTCTTGTTGAGCAATTTGCTGTTGTTGGTCAGCTCGTTGACGCTCTTGTTGAGCAAGTTGCTGTTGTTGGTCAGCCCGTTGATGCTCTCGTTCGGCAGCGGTTAATACTAAGTTTCCTTGGGAATCATAAAATCTTAACCATACTCCTGACTCTTGCAGAATATTTCCTTCCCAAGTACCTAACCATAACCCTAATTGATCGCACCACAACCATCCTCGTTCATTAGGTTGTAAATCTTGATATTGCTTATTTTGCAGATGCCATCCCTGTAACGAACTCGGTTCAAATGGATTAAAGATAAAATAATTTTGGGTATGGAATGTTCGCTCATAAATATCCTTTTTTTCGCCAATATCTACACTAGCAGTCGAAGGAGACGTGAGTTCAACTATCACATCTGGATAACGCCCTTGTTCTTGCCAAACTACCCATCCTTGACGATCTGTTTTGCCATCAACATCCAAGACCACAAAGAAATCAGGGCCTTTGAAGTCACGATTTTTGGCTTGAGTGCTACTGTAATAAATAAACATATTGCCACCCGCAAAAAAATCGTTACGGTCTGACCAATGTTGATATAATGAATCTATCAGAAGATTCATGGCAATACGGTGACGGTTGCTTTCCAAGGTTTCTCCATCATCAAAGATTAAGTCTGTAGGTGGCATCGGTGGTTCCCACTCTGGAGTGACCTCGGTGAGTGACTCGGCTTTGGGAGATGTTTCTGTAATCATTTTTAGCCGCCCATTTTAGGTTTTCATCTTTTAATGTAGCATGAATTGAATAGTTAGGGAGGAGTCAGGAGTCAACCCACCCCTAACCCTTTCTAGGAGGAGAAGCGATCGCTAGCTTGCTTAAAGTCCTGAAGTGTTCTAGGTTGTGTTGTAGTGGTAGTAATCATTAGCTTCTTCGTTAGCTTTTTCTATACGGTTTATGACTTCCCGTTCCCATTTGACATATTCTTCTGGAGTTTGAAGAGTTCGATAAACCTTCTTCTTCTCGTCTTTAGTCTCTGAATCTATTTCTTCTGCTGTTGTAGCTGGAGAACTTTCTACATACTCTCTTACTAAACTTTCTAGCAGTTTTACTCCATTATGTTCTTCAATAGCTGCCTTCTCAGCGAACTTATTCCATAAATCCCAAGGCAATGGAACCTTTGTAGTTTTCTTCTCGTGATTAGGATTCACCAAAGAATCTATTATCTCAGTCGTGATTTTCTTCTTAGTTGCTTTGGCATAATCTATGACCCACTCCCAACTTCCTATAATGTCTGGAAGACCTTCTTTAGTTTTCTTGAAAGTTGAAGCTAAAGCAGAACATTGACTAACGTTAGATGGGATGTTTTTAAACCCATGACATAGTAGTTCCCAACCAATCCTAGCAGCTTTAATGACGTGCTGAACATACCTCCAACTCTTAGGATAATGTTCTCTGCAGTAAGTCCGAAAATTCCATTTTTTGCCCTTAGTTTCTTCAAAACGAGTATCAAGTTGAAGTTGTGCAAGCAAATACCCCTCAATAAGATAAGAGTGGGCAGCAGCAAACATCATGGACTGAATGTCCTGGAAACTATCCTTTAAAGAAAAACTAGGTGTATTTGTTTTTCGGTAAATATCAACCAGCGATTTAGTCCAGGTAGGAAAGCGATCGAGAGTTTCTTTTCCTGGATCTGGAAAGTAGATGGAATTTGGTTTAACTAAATTTTTGTTCATAACACATAAGCTTCAAGGAAAACAGTCTATGTGCAACATTTAACCTACTCAAAGCTATTCACCTTGAATCTGTAAGCATCACCAGTTAAAGTGATGGCTGTTGCCTGCAAAGCTCGTAGCATAATTTTACGAGCGCCGTTCCAATCCCGGTGTGCAGTATATCCGCACTCAGAGAGTTGGGACTAAAAATCTAGACTGCTGGTAAGAAATTTTTCAGTTCAAAATGGCTTTTATCAAGATTTGGAATCTACAAAATATAGTAATGACTGTCTTTGGCCTCACCCCCTTTTTAATTAAACGCTTGTTATTTGATTTTTATATCTTACAGGCGTTTTATGAATATGTCAAGGGGTTCGATTAAAATAATTCTACGAACGTACAAATGGACAACATAGGACAGAATAATGGCTGGAAAACCTTTAAGAGATGAGAAAAAGACAGGTCTGCACTTGACAGTAACTCCTACAACGAAACGAACTTTAAAACAGATAGGGAAGTCGTTGGGAATGAGTCAAAGCGAACTTGTGGAGACGTGGGCTGCGGAAGCTCGCAAATCAAGCGAACCAAAAACTACTGGGAAAATTCTTGAGCGCTTAAAAGCACTAGAAAAATCACACTTGGATTATGTGGGAACTCAGGGCAAAAGACTAGAAAAGCTGTTAGCCGAAAATCATGAACATAAAACCAAGATCAAGAAAGAAATACGGTTTTTAGAAGAAGAGATACAGGCGCTTATTCTTGAATCGTCTGAATCTTAAACCCATATAGAAGAAAAATAAACCCAGGAGGCCATCCACAGAAATGTGGATGGATTTTCATGGCATTAAAAATCCTACTTAAGTAATATTGCCGAAGTCAGAAGTAGGGGAGAAAGATTGTTGTTTAGTTTCGTTATGCCTATTAATCCGTGTATCCATGGCATAATCCCTGTGAGCGCCTCAAATCAGCTATTACAGGCAAGATGCCTCTGCTACAAAAATAAACCGCTATAATAATCCTACTTACTGTTCATCGCCAATGATGAATTTTGCATCTAGTTATTTTAACTTGGATGCCGTTTTTTATTTTCAAAGATTTACACTTAGGGCTGACGGAGGCGAACCCAGAAACCCGGTTTCTCCTAAGTGTTTATTGTTAAAAACAATGATTTATTGTACAAACCGGGTTTCTTTGCATAAATTCAGAATATAACCTTTTTTACAAATTTTTAAGATGGCAATTTTACATAGTTTTTGGCTGACCGAAAATCAACAACCTAGTTCTTTATTTGTTTGGGGAGAAGCTTGGCAAAAAATCACAGAAGATGATGCTGGTGAAATAGAAAATATTACTAATAATCCTTATGCAATAACTTTGGATGAACTGTTGAAATTATCTGAGGAAAATACCAATTTCTCTTTGAAAAAGGATAAAAAATCTACAATTAAAACTTTAGCTATTCCTACAAAATTATCAGAATCTAACCAAAAAATATATCCTATTCATTCTGGCACTAATTTATCAGAAATTTCCGAAAAGTTATATTTTTATCCCTGGCAAATAGAAGGAATTTGTCTAGAACCTCTAGAAGCAATCAAATTTTTACAATCTATTCCTTTGGGAAAAACTACTGAATCTTTCATTGGTGGAGATTTAAAGTTTTGGTCTCATGTGGCTCGATGGAGTCTCGATTTATTAGCAAGATGTAAATTTTTACCTTCTATTGAACAAACATTAAATCAAGAATTTATTGCAACTTGGCAACCTTTACTTGATAGTTCTAAAGACCAAACTAGACTGAAAAATTTTACTCTACAAATGCCTCTGGTTTGTCGTACATATAACCTTGATTGGCAATCACATCTTTCTCTAGAAAATCTCCAAAATTTACAAATAATTACTGAAAATAATTCTGCAAAATTTCCCTTAGTTCAATCTAGTCAAGAAATTATTCAAGATTTCTTAAAAAATATAATAGACACACAAATTCGACAACTATCAACCGAAATATCTCTAATAAAAACTACTTCATTACATCCCTCAATTAGACAATGGTTGAAATCCTTATTAGGAAAATCTAGTTTAAAATTACCTGCTACCAAAGAAACACAACAAATTAGCAGAATACTTGATAATTGGAAATCTCCTTTACAAGAATTTCAAACTACAGAAAAGAAATTTATTACTTGTTTCCGTCTCTACTCTCCATCTAATAATTCCCAAAAATGGCAACTCGAATATTGTCTCCAAGCAGTCGATAACCCAGAATTTTTTGTTGATGCGAAAACTATTTGGGAAAATCCTGTAGCAAGTTTAAATTATCAAGGAAAAACAATTGAACTTCCTCAAGAAACTCTGCTAAAAGGTTTAGGTTTAGCATCAAGAATTTATCCAATTATTGAACCTAGTTTACAAGAAGCAACTCCCCAATATTGTCTACTAACTCCACAACAAGCTTATGAATTTATTAAAAGTGGAAGTTCGCGGTTTACTGACAGTGGACTGGGGGTAATTTTACCGCCTAGTTTGGCGAACCGAGAAGGATGGGCGTCTCGTTTGGGCCTCAGTATTCAGGCCACTGCTCCAAAAACGAAAAAAACTGAAAGACTGGGGTTGAAAAGTCTTCTCAATTTTCAGTGGCAATTATCTATTGGAGGCCAGAAATTAACTAAGGCTGAATTTGACAAATTAGTGGCTAAGGATAGTCCTTTGGTAGAAGTTAATGGGGAATGGGTGGAACTGCAACCTCAAGATGTCCGAGCAGCACAAAATTTCTTTGCTACTCGTCAAGACCAAATGGCTTTATCTTTGGAAGATGCTTTACGGTTAGCGACTGGGGATACTCAGACTGTGGAAAAGTTGCCTGTTGTTAATTTTGAAACTGGGGGACAACTTCAGGAACTTTTGGATACTTTGACTAATAATCGTTCCTTGGAAGAGATTCCTACACCTGAGAATTTTCAGGGCGAACTGCGGGAATATCAAGCACGGGGTGTTAGTTGGCTAACTTTTCTGGAACGTTGGGGTTTAGGTGCTTGTTTGGCGGATAGCATGGGATTGGGAAAATGCGTATCGCATGATACAGAATTAAATATAAATAGTATGGTATTGCAAGCGGAGGAAATTTGGCAAGTTTATGCGGGTGAGGCCGAATTTGATGGGGAAGGGTTTTGGGCAAAACCAAATCGGGAATTATTGGTAAATTCTCTGGATGAGACAACAGGAAAAATTGTGGTGGCTCCTATTCGGCGGTTATATAGGCAGCAGGTACGAGAAAAGTTACGAAGGGTGAGGTTGAAAGATAAGAGCAGTATTGTTATTACGAAAAGTCATAAATTATTTATTCGCGATAGTTGGAAAAATGATTTTCAGGTGGGAGATTATGTTTGTGTACCTGCAAAATTGGTTTGGGATGGGAAAGCACAGGATAAAGATTTAGTCAAATTTCTTGCTTGGCAAATAGCTGAAGGATATGAAGCACCTGATATGAGAGGAGTAGTTATCTCCCAAAAAAATAAACCACTTTTGGCAGAATTACTAAAGACTCTTGAAAACTTAAGTAAAAGATATGGTATTAAAATAAATCGTCCTGCTATTCGTCCCTATAGTGATAAAAAAGATTGTTACCAACTTATCATACATAGTGTAGAATATCGGAAATTTTTAGAAGGAAAAGGATATAAGTGGGGGAAGCGATCGCTTGATAAAACTATTCCTTCATTTATTATGCAAGCTGACTTAGAAAGTATTAGAATTTTTCTCAGGAATTATTTTGATGCGGAAGGTTCGGCAAATAAAACTATAGGAAATGTTGAAATTTCTACAGCATCATCTCTACTTATTCAACAATTATCTATCCTACTTAGACGTTTTGGAATTTGGATGACAATATCTCCTAAACAAAAACGAGCTACTAATGGTACTGGAATTTTTCGTACTTATTATATTGGTACATTTAGCGGTAACTCAGCACGTCGTTTTTTACAAGAAATAGGATTTAATCAACTAGAAAAACAAGAAAAACTTAAGTCAATCTGTGATAAAAAAGCTAACTCAAATGTTGAAGGAATCCCTGCTTCGGATATAGTCGCCGAAGTAGCCAATAAAACTAAACTACCACTGCTACATTTAGGAATACATAGTAAAATTTATATTGACGGTTCCCAAGAATTTTCTCCTGCTAGTTTAGAGAAAGTTATTAACAGTATCGAACATATTATTAGTGGAACTGCGGAAGAAGAATATCGTCAACTTAAACCTTCTAAATGGACGACTAAAACTTTAGAAGCTTATTCTTTATTGAATATTTTGGAACTAGAAATTCAGAAAACTCGCCTACAAAAATTACTCAATCAAGAAGTCTATTATTGTCAGATAGAATCTATCGAAGATATAGAATATGAGGGATGGGTTTATGACTTTGAAATAAGTAAACATCATAACTTTGTAGCAAATAATATTCTTTGTCATAACACTATTCAAACTATAGCATTTTTGCTCAATCAACAAGAAAAAGAAGCACTCGAATCACCCACATTATTAGTTTGCCCTACCTCCGTATTAGGTAACTGGGAAAGAGAAGTAAAAAAATTCGGACCTACTTTAAAATTAATAGTTCATCATGGTGATAAACGTGCTAAAGGTAAAGAATTTGCTAAAGCAGTAAAAGACAAACATTTAGTTATAACCAGTTATGCTTTATTGCATCGAGATGAGAAAATATTACAGACAATAAAATGGCAGTCAGTAATAGTTGATGAAGCGCAAAATATTAAAAATCCAGATGCAAAACAATCTCAAGCAGTTAGAAAATTAGACGCATCTTTTAGAATGGCTTTAACAGGAACTCCCGTAGAAAATCGTCTTTCAGAACTTTGGTCAATTTTAGATTTTTTGAATCCTGGATATTTAGGTCAAAAGCAATTTTTCCAGCGTCGGTTTGCTATTCCTATCGAAAAATATGGAGATACAAATTCATTACAAACTTTGCGTTCTTTAGTTCAACCTTTCATTTTGCGTCGTCTCAAAACTGACAAAGATATTATTCAAGATTTACCAGAAAAACAAGAAAATACTATCTTTTGCCCTTTAGCAAATGAACAAGCAAAACTATATCAAAATATAGTGGAAAATTCTTTAGCAGAAATTGAAGCTGCTGATGGTATTCAACGAAAAGGAAAAATTTTAGCCTTATTAGTAAAACTGAAACAACTCTGTAATCATCCTGTACTTTTACAAATTAAAAAAGGCAGTAAGAAAAAAGTAGAAATAAGTGATGAAAATTCTGGAAAATTACAACGAATAGGAGCAATGTTAGAAGAAATAATGTCTCAAGGAGAACGAGCAATTATCTTTACTCAATTTGCTGAATGGGGAAAAATTTTACAACCTTATTTACAGAAAATTTTAGGTAGAGAAATATTGTATTTATATGGAGCTACCCGCAAAAATAAAAGAGAAGAAATGGTAGACCAATTTCAATTAGATCCTCAAGGTCCGCCGATAATGATTTTATCATTAAAAGCTGGAGGAACAGGTTTAAATTTGACTCGTGCAAATCATGTTTTTCACTTTGATAGATGGTGGAATCCGGCAGTAGAAAATCAGGCAACAGATCGGGTATTTAGAATTGGTCAAACTCGGAATGTTCAGGTACATAAATTTGTTTGTACCGGAACTTTAGAAGAGAAAATACACGATATAATTGAAAGTAAAAAAGAGTTGGCAGAGCAAGTTGTTGGTACAGGTGAACAATGGTTAACTGAACTAGATACAGAACAGTTGAGAAATTTATTAATATTTGATAGAAATAAAGTAATTGAAGAAGAGTAGGGGTTTGGAGACCAAACCCCTACCAGAAAATATAGCTTTTTAACTAATAACGGAAATGAACTTACAAAGTGACAAAGAATGGTGGACTCAACAATGGATAGACTTGTTAAATTCTTATCGCTTTAAAAAACGATTAGAAAGAGCCAGAAATTATGCCAGACAAGGTAATGTTTTGAGTCTAAAATTTAAAGAACAAAGAATTATTGCTCAAGTTCAAGGAACAGCACCCGAACCATACAAACTATCTTTATGGTTAGATACTTTCTCTGATGAAGATTGGAATTATATCATTCAAACTTTGTCAGAAAGAGCAATTTTTACTGCCAAATTATTAGCAGGAGAAATGCCTCAAAATATAGAAGAAGTTTTTGCTGCTAATGGTTTAAGATTATTTCCTTTTACCTTAGAAGAAATTCATTCTCGATGTGATTGCCCAGACAAAGCTAGAGTTTGTAAACATATCGCAGCAGTATATTATTTATTAGGCGATCGCTTCAGTGACGACCCATTTTTATTATTTCAATTACGGGGTCGTACCCAAGAAAAAATATTAGCAGAACTTCGTCAAAAACGTGGTCAAAGTGAATATGAAAAAGCCACAGAAACGGAACAAATAAAATCTGAAAAAACTCAAGAACAGCAATCAGTTACTAACTCAATATATGCAACTTCAGTTATTCCAGAAAATATAAAACTTGAGCAAATATGGGAATATAATCAACAATTAGATTCTTCCTTAATAGTAATTACACCATCTCCAAGTAATGAAACAATTTTAGATGTTTTAGGAAAAATTTCTTTAGGTGCATCGACTGATATTGTTATGGATTATTTCCAGAAAATTTATCAAAATATTAGTCAACAAGCAGTCATAACTGCATTAAAACAGGGAGAAGATGAGGGTGATAATGCATAAAGAAAACTAGGGTTATTTCGTGATAATTTTTGACTTTTTCAGCGCCGACAGACTATTTATTTGCTTCTATAAGAAACCAGGTTTCTGGGTCTAGTAAAAAACTATATGCTATAGCTAAGGTTTTCGTATAAAAATATCAAAGTTTTGATAGGTAAAGGTTGTAGCATTTTCAGGTACTAATAAAGTATCAGCTTTTAGGTGTCTCAAGTTAAATTCAGGAGAGCATTTTGGGCATTTCGAGGGGTAGAAAATCACTCTAAAAATTCTTCTGGCTACTTCTTCTATGATTCCTATTCCTCCTGGATTGCAGGATTGCTGGATTCTGGATCCTCCTCACTACTAAAAGACTTTTTCAGCAAGCCCTAATTAGAATTACTTAGGGAAATGCTAAGATTTATATAATTTTAATTAATAAGGTAGTGATTTCTTGCAATGTTTTTACAATGCTTTTTCGGACTTTCCTTCCTAAGTTTTCTGGTATTATCTCCTCCAGTTAATCTCCAGCAACCTACATTAAAAACTCAGGTGAAATTAAATGAGAAATTGCTTGCAGTAGAATTTCCAACCCCCCCAAGTCGAAAAAGGGCGCCAGCTAGAAAGAGAGCTGGTGGGTCTCGGGGTCCATGTAGTCCTATAATCACAGAAAAATTAGGAATAGGTTTAACTGCTGTAATGCCAGAAAATAATATAGGTACAACAGTTAGTTCTCACCCAACTGTTTATCTATATGTTCCCAAAACTAATAAACAAAACGCAGAATTTGTTCTGTATGATTTGACAAATGAAAACATAGATCCAATATATGAAACTAATATATCTTTGCCCCAATCTGCTGGAATTATCAAAGTAAATTTGCCAAAAACTGTTGAGCTACAACCTGACAATACTTATGTTTGGTATTTTGGTATAACTTGCGATCCAGACAAACCTAGCTTAGATTACTATATTCAAGGATGGTTACAACGTACTTCTTTAACTTCTGAAGTTAAAGTTAAACTACAAAAGCTTGAAGAAAACCCATTAGAAAAAGCTAAACTATATGCTGAATTATCGGTCTGGAGTGAAACAATAACTACTTTAGAAAAATCTCGTTCAGCTTATCCTCAGGCTTGGAAAAAACTTTTTCAGTCAATAGGATTAGGAGAAATTGCAGATAGCCAAATATTTGATTTTTCAGAAGAAATACAGTCTAGTCAAAGATAAGAAAAAGAGTTAAATTTTCTGGAAAATTGATGTGAAAAAAACTCGATCAAGTTAGTAGATTAATTTCAATAATTAGTTAATTAAGCAATTCCTAATCTTTTATATTACCAACATCTACTACATTAAAATATTAGAGCTTTTCTACTTTTAAAATACTATATTTAGGGTGCATAAATATGTAGGCATTCAGCCGTCAGCTATTGGTTTTGATTCTCGTTGTTTTTCACTCTTGATGAACCACCGGAGCCATAACCAAAATCCAGTAGGGATTTTGCATAAGGGCGTCCCTACTGTGGTTTGCCGATATCAAAACCGCTGTATTATAAGACTTCTATTGCCAACAAATTTGATAGAATTAGGAATTACACAGAAACCGGGTTTATTAACGAAGTTTTTGGTTGGAGCAACAAGATCGCGGCAATAAACCCGGTTTCTTGGTCGCTTTGCGTAACTATTGATTTTTTTACAGCGCTTTTCACTCTCGATGAACCACATCACCATAACCAAAATCTTGTAGGGACGTTGCATCAGGGCGTCCCTACTGTGGTTTACTGAAATGAAAATCGCTGTAAAACTGTATCAGGGCTAAAGCCATCTGAATCCAGAAACCCGGTACGAGGGTAGATTATTACTGCTCAAAACAACGATTTATCTTACAGGACTTATGCAAAGGTGCTATATGTAGAGTTAAAAAACTATTGCGCAATAGTTTTAGGCACTATATCTAGGGTCGCTGCGTAAGTCCTGTCTTAGAAACCGGGTTTCTTTGTGTAAGTCCTATGTATAATAACTGATAACCATGAAATTAAAATCTTTATTCACACAAATTAGTTTTACATCTGGAATCTGGTTAATTGTATCAACTTTTTGGCTTCAAAAACCAGTTAATTCTCAAATAATACCAGACCAAACATTAGGTCAAGAAAACACCAAAATCAGAAATGTCGAACGATTCAAAAAACAAATAGAAGGTGGCGCGATTAGAGGCTCGAATTTATTCCACAGTTTGCAAGAATTTAACATACAAAAAAATCAAAGTGTCTATTTCACTAACCCAATTGGAATTGAAAATATATTAACTAGAATTACAGGTAATAATCCTAGCAATATTTTAGGAAAATTAGGAGTAGATGGAGTAGCAAATTTATTTTTAGTCAATCCCAATGGTATCTTTTTCGGACCTAATTCTACCCTAGATATTCGAGGTTCATTTATCGCCACAACAGCCGATGAAATTCAATTAGGAGAAAATGGTAGATTCAGTTCAACCAACCCTCAAAATACTAACCTATTATCTGTAGCACCATCAGCTTTATTTTTTAATCAAATAACAAATTATAGAGGAAATATTACTAACCAATCCGCAGTAACAGGGCTAGAAATTCCCACAGGAAAAACTCTAGGTTTAGTAGGAAATAACGTCATAATTGATGGTGGAAAACTAAGCGCAGAACAAGGCAGAATCGAAATCGGTAGCGTCGATAATCAGAGTTTAATTCAACTAGAAAATACAGAAAATAATTATATTTTTGACTATTCAGAAGTAAAAAAATTTAATAATATTCAACTCAAAAATAATGCAATAGTTGATGCCAGTGGAGAAGGAAGCGGCACAATACAAATACAAGCAAAACAAATACAAATCACAGAAAAATCAACAATCCTCGCTAACACATTAGGAACTCAACCAGGAAACAATGTCTCATTAACTGCCACCGAATCAATAGAAGTAAATGATAGCCTAGTAGATGCCAATGTTGAACCAGGTGCAACAGGCAATGGAGCAACGATCACAATCGAAACTCCAACTTTAACACTCACAAACGGAGGACAAATCAGTACAGCAACATTTTATGCAGGAACAAGTGGAGAACTCACAGTAAACGCCAAGGAAATAGTAATAATCGGAGCATCATCAGACGGTCAAAACCTAAGTGGTTTATTTACAGACGTTTTACCAGGAGCAAAAGGGAAAGGAGGAGATGTCACCATCAATACTCAAAAACTGCAACTATTCAACGGAGGACAAATAGGAGCAAATGTATCAGGTGCAGGACAAGGAGGAAATCTGACAGTAAATGCTGAAGAAATAGAAGCCAGAGGTACAATACCAGGAAGCTCACCGATACCAGAACAACAACTAATACTGCAAATTTTAAACGATCAATATCCCAGTGCAATTTTAGCTATCGTCGTACCAGATGCAACAGGAAATAGTGGGAAACTAACTATCGATAGCGATCGCATTCTTTTAGAAGATGGAGCGCAAATAGGAACAGGAACATTTGGTCTAGGAAATAGTGGAGAACTGAAAATCAAAGCCACAGACATAACAATAAAAGGAACCTTTGAAGATGGACCCAGTAGTTTTTTTACTTCTGTTTTTGGAACTGGAGGTAAAGGAGGAGATCTCATAATTGAGACCCAAAGTCTGAACCTAGAAAACGGAGGACAAATCAGAGCTGGAACATCTGGAGTAGGAAACAGTGGGAATATAAAAATCACAGCAACAGAAATTAATTTACAAGGAAGTTCTGGTAATCGACCATTTCCTAGTAGTATTCAAGTATCTGTAGAAGATTTATTTAATCTATTTCCTGAGTCTGTTAGTAGTGGCAATGGTGGTAACTTAAACATTGAAACTGGACGCCTCCATCTGAGCAACGGTGCCCAAATTAGAGCAGGTACATCAGGTAAAGGTAAAGGTGGAAACTTGACTATAATAGCTAAAGATATTGAGCTGGATGGTGGTGATGATCGTGGGGTTCTCTCAACGAGTATACTTGCTGGTGTCGAGGATTTAACCATATTCTCTATAGGTCAAGGTCAAGCAGATGGGGGTAATACTCTGATTCAAACAGAACGCTTAACAATTTTAGATGGAGCTAAAGTTAGTACAACTACTGAAGGCAGTGGTAGAGCTGGTAATCTTACTATTAATGCCACTGATAACGTTACCCTTTCTGGAGTTAATTCTGTTTTTGGTAACAAGAGTGCTATTACTGCTAGCAGTGAGTTAGGAGCTACGGGAGCAGGAGGAAATATCAATATTAGTACCCCGACTCTCAGTCTTAGTAATGATGCTGTCATTACTGTCAGCAGTTCTGGTAGTGAAGCAGCAGGTGCCCTTTCTATTAATGCTTCATCTATTGAACTCAATAACGGTACTCTGAGTGCAGAAACCACTGCTGGAAACCGAGGCAACATTAGCATCCAAGGGTCAAAAATTAATCTGCAAAATCAAAGTCAAATTACCACTAATGCTACGAATACGGCGACAGGTGGAAATATTCAGATTGAGAGTAAATTTTTAATTAGTTCAGACGGTAGCAATATTAGTGCTAATGCGATAGAAGGTCAAGGTGGTAATATTTTTATTAGTGGAGAAGGAGTGTTTCTTGATAACAGTAGTCAAATTACTGCCACTTCAGATTTAGGTATTGATGGTTCAGTAGAATTAAATACCCAGGTAGATCCGACTCAAGGAATAGTAAAATTATCGACGACGGTGATAGATGTTGAGTCATTAGTGGCAAATAATTTATGTAGAGCAACAACCGAAGGAAGTTCTTTTGTGATTACAGGTAAAGGAGGTCTACCCCCAGATCCTACTCAACCATTGACAATATTGAGGGGAATTGTCGAATGGGAAACTAATACACCAGAAGACATTGGCATCTCTCATTATCAAAAACCAGTGGTGGTTTACCGTCGGCAAGAAAATCAGCAGTTACCAGAGATTCGTCAGGCAATGGGTTGGGTGATAAATGAATCTGGTCAAGTAACTCTGACATCTACTCCAAATAATGTTAATTCGGTTAGTCCACAGTTAATTCATCCTGAGTGTTATCTATTTTTTTAGGAAATAGCAAATGAGGACGCAGGGAAGGGGAGACACGGTGACACAGAGATAGATGGATATAGGTCTAGAAACTAGGTCTAGAAACCCGGTTTCTTAAAGAAACCGGGTTTCTTTATCTCCCCATCTCCCCATCTCCCCATCCCCCCATCCCCCCATCTCCCCATCTCCCCATCCCCCCATCCCCCCATCTCTCCATCTCTCCATCTCCCCGTCTCCCAAATTCGGTTCTATCTCAAACCTTAATATCTTGCGGTGGATTTTTCAAAGTGTATATCTGAGTTTCTGCGGCGATCGCTTGTCGTAAATTCAAAGGTATTCGTGACATACCCAATAAAGAAATACCATCCATCAGCTTAAAACCACCTGTAGTTTTTTCTAACAATAAACTGTCTACTTTTTCTGGGTTTACTTGAAGAGAAAATTCTCGATCAGAACTAACCACAAACCCCAGTGGACAACCATAACTTGTAGCGTAAGGCGCTACCGAATGAACATAATTAAACACAGTTTGTAAAGTCTTGACTACACGGACATGAAGATACATTTCAGGAGGAGATATTGAACCTGCTTGTATTATAAATAAGCCGTCAGCAGACAAAATGTTGCGAATTTTTTGAAAGTATTCCTGAGTAAATAAAGGAAAAGAAAGACCTTCTTCAATAGGATCTGTCAGATCGGAAATAATTACATCCCAAGTTTCTAAAGAAGACTCTAAAAAATTCTGAGCATCATCAATGATTAATTCTAAACGGGGATCTTCAAAAACATTTTGGTGCATTTCCGGAAAATACTTTTTGCAAGCTTCTACAACTTCCCCATCTATGTCAACCATAACTACTTGCTCAACAGTTTTCCAGCGTAAAACCTCTCGTACTGTTGCTCCTTCTGCTCCTCCAAACACTAAGACTTTCCGTGGAGAACCATGAAAAATCATAGGTGGATGCACTAAACATTCATGGTAAAGAAATTCATCTTCAGTGCAAGACTGCCACTTACCATCTAATATTAAAGCTTTGCCATAAACACCTTCGACTATAAACATTTCCTGATATTTTGTTTTTTGATGAACAAGCATTTTGTCGATACCATGTTTATACACATCCCAGGGTGTAATTTGTTCAACAAAATACAAACTTGTATTCAGATTAGCACCTGCCATTGATTATTTTCTTCCTCTTAAACTATAGCAATCTTAAATTGGTTTTAACATTTTATCATAGGGTTTAGTCTCCAAATCTCAATCCACTCAGTATAGCGCTGCGCGCATGGAACAGGGAACAGGTATGGAGGAAGAATGAATAGCTTAATAATATAAGGTTTTTAGCTATTGGACACCTCCGGCAATTTGTAAATATTAAGTGCGCACATTGCGATAATCTTGCCAAATTAATTTCTTCAGGACTTACCCATGATCGAGGAGTTTTAGCCATTTGGGATTGCTTTCATGAGGTCATGTTCCGCAAACATGTCGCGGACCGTTAACGTGGGTTTTGCACTCCGCATAACGCTGTCGCTTGCACTGCGAGTCGCGCCATGATAAAAATACCTTGCGCGTGCGTAAGTCCTGTTTTTATTGAAATAAGGAACAGGGAACACAGAAGGTGGGAATAGGGAGAAATAATTGATAATTTATGGATAAGATTGGAGATTTATAGTAGAATGTTTAATTAATTTTGAAATATTCAATATGGGTCAAAAATAACCATGCAAATTTTTCGTCAATATATTGCTCCATTAATCGTAGTAATCATATTTTTACTAGCTATGGTTGCAGTCAGCGCTCGTATATTTTTACCAGGAGATTTAGCAGCACCAGCTCCGACAGAGGAATTAAGTTCTCTTCCAGTTCAGTATTACAGCACAAAAATATTTAATAAAAACTATGTTAATTATTTCCCGGATCAAATTTTTATTAATATTAACTTTTTCCCTCATAATTTTTCTATACTTTCCTAATTTCACATTTTCCAAAGTTTATGCTCAACTTATTTCCTCACCCGAAATAACAGCATTAGATCCTATTTTTGATAATCCTAAAATTTATTCTTTTGTCCAATCAGGATTTAATTATAGTCAGGAACTTTACGGTCAACCCAAAATACCAGTAAAAAAGGTTAATTTAAACTTAAATACAACTGCTTTAACTTCACTTGATGATCCAAATCAAGCAAAATTTACTATATATTTAAGTCGTAAACCATCTGAATATGCTTTCCACGGTCAATTAGCTCACGAAATATTTCACCTATTAAATGCAGAATTACTTGATTGTTATGCAGAAGGTTTAGCTACTGTTTTTGCTGAGAAAATGTTAACCCGTAATAACTTAAATTGGAATGGATGGGAACAATATTTTCAACAAGGTTACGAACCTTTTTATGGTTTAAGTTACTTGATGATGAAAGAAGTTAGTGAAACAGCAGGTGCAGCAAATATGAGTCGTTTTCTTGACTTTGTTGTTACCAATAACTCCGATGAAAAATGGATGGATGTTGATATTGATCAATGGTTATCTTCAATGTCCGATAATGTCAAAAATGAGGTAAAGAAAGTGATTAATAAACATATTATTCAAGTCAAACAAGTAGTTGAATCAAATAATCAGAAATACACTTGCTTCAGCCCTGGTTAAATAAATTCAAAAGTAAGAAGTAAGAATTCAAAAGTAAGAAGTAAGAAGTAAATTGCTTCTTTCCACTAAATAATCACTAATTGCTGATAGCTGACAGCTAATAGCTGCTTGCGTAGCATTCCGTAGGAAATGCTTACATATTTTTTTATTCTTTATTCCATTGCACTAAATCAAATAACTATGATTTTTCGTCAAAAAAACTGGGTTCAACTACTGCTCACTATAAAAGGTTCTGTCATACCTCAAATCTGGCCAAAAGTATTAATTACAATGATTTTTGCCTTAATAATTACTATCATTTATAAGAGTGGATTAACTTGGATACATCAGCCAACTTTAGTTAGTTTAATTCCTAGTGTCGTCTTAGGTTTATTATTAGTTTTTAGAACTAATACATCTTATGACAGATTTTGGGAAGGACGAAAAGTTGTTGGTGGCATCATAGTTTCATGTCGCTCTTTGTCAAGGCAAATATGGGTAAATGTTCCTGAAAAAACTCCAGCAGATACAGAAGAAAAAAAAGCAGTAATTCGACTTTTAGCAGGATTTTTAATTGGTACAAAACTACACTTGAGAAATGAAAATATAGATCAAAAACTTCAGTCAATTATTAGCGAAAATCAATATCTAGAACTGACAGAAGTTAATCATATTCCTCTGAGAATAACTAAATGGATTGGTGATTATTTCCATCAGTTATATAACCTTAATTATATAGACAGTATTCAGCTTTCTACCTACAATCAAATTTTAGACTCAATGGTAAAAGATGAAACTGCCTGTGAAAGAATTTTAAATACACCTATACCACTAGCCTATGCAATTCACTTAAAACATTTATTATTTCTTTACTGTTTTGCTTTACCCTTTCAAGTAGTAGCTCAGTTATCTTGGACTACTATTCCCGCTGTGGGAGTAATTAGTTTTGCCCTATTAGGAATTGAAGCAATAGGATTAGAAATAGAAAATCCTTTTGGTTACGATCCTAATGATTTACCATTAGACAAGATGTGTGATAAACTATTGTTTGATATTGAAGAATTATTGATTTCTAAATCTCCCAAAGAATATTTATAGCAGTTTTCATTAATATGAGAGGTAAGCATTCAGCTATTAGACGATCTTTTTCTTTAGATTTCACTTTTTGGATATTAATTTATCCTTCCAAACAGGATAAGTTAATAACTCATAGCTTTTATCTATACAAATGTTTTTAAATGAATATAAGCTTTAAAGTCGGCTTTGATAGTAAGATTAAATTTAACTAAACTAATCAAGCTTTTATCTCAAACTAAAATAAATAGCTGGCTAAATGCTGACGATCCAGAATGCTTACAGTTTAAGAAAAATCAACTACTTCAAAAGAGAAAATAAACTTCAGTATTTCTAGCCTCTGACTTCAAGAAGAGCTATAGCAATGAGCGCTCAGGTATTTATAATGTCCAGCTCAAAGTACAGTCTAGAAAAGATGTACAAAAAATTATGTGTAAATCAGGACTTGGACGGGAGCCACTATATATAGAGTATTGGTGCGTGGCGCTGCCACTAACACACCCTACCAATAGCTTTTATGCGTAAGTCCTATAAATATTAGGTGCGAACATTGCTATACTAATAACTAATAACTAATAACTGATAAATAAAATGACTGTCGATCAAAAAAATTGGCTCCAATCACTGTTAACCTTAAAAGGCTCCGTTATACCTCAAATTTGGCAAAGAGTAGTAATTGCAATGATTTTTTCTGCAATAATAACTATCTTTTATAAAAATGGATTTACTTGGATAAATCAATCAGCTTTAGGTATTTTAATTCCTAGTGTCGTATTGGGTTTATTGTTAGTTTTTAGAACTAATACATCTTATGACAGATTTTGGGAAGGTCGAAAAGTAGTTGGTAGCACCATAACTTCAAGTCGCTCTTTGTCAAGACAAATATGGGTAAATATTCCTGAAAAAAATCCAACAGATACAGAGGAAAAAAAAGCAGTAATTCAACTTCTAGTAGGATTTTTAATCGGTACAAAACTACACTTGAGAAGTGAAGCTCTAGATGAAAAACTTCAATCAGTTATTAGCGAACATCAATATTTAGAACTGAAAGAAGTTAATCATATTCCTTTGAGAATAGCTAAATGGATTGGAGATTATTTCTCTAAACTATATGACCAAAATTATATAGATAGTATTCAGCTTTCTACCTATAACCAAACCTTAGATTCTATGGTAAAAGATTTGGGTGTTTGTGAAAGAATTTTAAAGACACCTATCCCACCAGCTTATGCAATACACTTAAAACATTTATTATTTCTTTATTGCTTTGCTTTACCTTTTCAATTAGTAGCTCAGTTATCTTGGATGACTATTCCTGCTGTAGGAGTAATTAGTTTTACTCTATTAGGAATTGAAGAAATAGGAATAGAAATAGAAAATCCTTTTGGTTACGACCCTAATGATTTACCTTTAGATCAGATGTGCGATAAATTATTGTTAGATATAAAAGAATTATTTACTTCTGACTCTTGTAAAAAATATTCAGTCGATGTAGAAAATTCTCCTTCAAATTAGGAACCCAGAAACCCGCTTTATCGCAGAAACCGGGTTCCTCCCGTGTAAGTCCTAAAAATTTTAACCATCAAAAAATACTCTCCACATCGTAAAATTAATTCTAAGCTGGCCTCTAGTGTCAGCAATTTTTTTTTGATTAGTATTTTCTAGGTTTAACTATGCCATTTTCAAGAGCTAGCGGTATTTTACTTCATCCAACTTCTTTCCCCAGTCCCTTTGGAATTGGTGACTTAGGCCAAGAAGCATACAATTTTGTCGGTTTTTTGCAAGACAGTGGACAAAAAATTTGGCAAGTTCTCCCTCTAGGGCCAACAGGTTTTGGAAATTCTCCCTATCAGTGTTATTCAGCCATCGCAGGAAACCCTCTACTTATTAGTCCAGATAAGTTAAAAGACCAAGGATTGCTTTCTGAGGAGGACATCTCTAACATACCGGAGTTTCCCAGCGATCGGGTAGATTTTGATTCAGTTGTCCAATTTAAGGGAACTTTGCTGAAAACTGCTTACCAAAACTTTCAAAAAGACGCTTCTGAAGAACAGCAAGAGGCATTTAAAGAATTTTACACCAGTAAAGCTTTTTGGTTAGATGATTATGCTTTTTTTATGGCTTTGAAAGAAGCTCACGAAGGAGCTAGTTGGCATACTTGGGATAAAAATATTGCCCATCGTCAACCAGCAGCATTAGCAGAATGGCAAGAACGTCTAGCTGATGAAATTCTATACCATAAATTTCTACAATTTCTATTCTTTCAGCAATGGGATAAATTAAAAAGTTATGCTAATGAACAAGGAATTGAAATTTTTGGCGACATTCCTATATATGTTTCCCATGATAGTTCTGATGTTTGGGCGCATCCAGAAATATTCTCTTTAGATCCAGAAACATACGAAGTATATTTGATGGCTGGCGTTCCCCCAGATTATTTTAGTGAGGATGGTCAACTATGGGGTAATCCAGTTTATGAATGGGAAAAATTAGAAGAGGACCATTTTCTTTGGTGGGTACAACGCATTCAGTCTATGTTAGATATGGTTGATCTGATTAGAATTGACCATTTTCGAGGTTTGGCTGCTTATTGGGCAGTACCCCAAGGTGAAACTACAGCTAGAAATGGTGAATGGGTTACAGCTCCAGGTGAGGCTTTCTTTACTGCTATTAAAGAAAAGTTGGGTACACTACCAATTATTGCTGAAGATTTAGGAGTTATTACTCCTGATGTGGAAGAGTTACGGGATAAGTTTGAATTTCCCGGTATGAAGATTCTCCATTTTGCTTTTGACTCAGATAGCGATAATCCCTATTTACCCTTTAACTATAATTCTCCTAATTGGGTGGTTTATACTGGAACTCACGATAATAATACTACTGTGGGCTGGTTCAATAAGCGTTCTGCTGAAGAACAAGAAAGAGTTCATCGTTTTCTCGGTGGTACTTGGGGTAATGGCATTCATTGGGATTTAATTCGTTTAGCTATGTCTTCTGTCGCTTGTATGGCAATTTTTCCTCTACAAGATATTTTAGGGTTAGGAGAAGAGGCTATTATGAATCAGCCTGGTATTCCTGATGGTAACTGGTGTTGGCGCTACCAAGCAGGAGCTTTAACCTCAGAGATAAGCGATCGCCTCAGAGAGGTTACAGACATTTATGGCCGTACCCCCAAAAATCAAGATGAAAGTAAAGATACATAATACTGTTTAATTTTCAGTAGCCTTGTATACTAATTTTCGCATTTCCTCCGGAATGCTGCGCAAACAGCCGTCAGCTATTAGCTATTGGTTTGAGTTTATGATCAAAGCTTTTTCATTTTAGAACGAAAAATTACTACAAAAGCCAGTTTTTAGGCTTATATTTGTTTAAGTAGTCTCCTTACTTAAGCTTAAGATTTTTATTGCGCTTGAGCTGACAGTTAATAGCTGAACGCTTACATATTAATAGACATCTGCAAAAATCAACAATATCCTATTTAGACTGGGAAATTTAAGCATTATTGAGGAGTAAAAACAACTTCTTTAATTTCACCCACTTTTCCCAGTTGGATATTTTTTTCTTTACTATCAGATATTAGTATTCCTCCAGCATTACCAGTAAAGAAAACCAGTTGTTTTTGAGCAGACCAAGTTTTCTGAGTACCTTGAGTTAAAGTTCCTTCAAATGCTAGTTTTCCATCTATCTCTATAGATACCCAAGATTCCTCTTTGGCAACTATATTTACCAAAACAGGTTGTTTTTCCTCTGTTTTTTCAGGCTTTTGTGCTGTAGTTTTATCTAACAAATCTTTTTGATTTTCTGGTTCAGATTGTTGTTTCTTAGTATTAATAATTTTCTCTTCTTTCACTAATACATTAGTGTTAATAATTTCCTCTTCTTTCACTAATATATTAGTATTATTAACTTCCTCTTCTTTCACTAATATATTAGTATTATTAATTACATAAGATAAGGAACGAACCGACAAAACAATAAGCAATATATACAGTAAGTAAAGATGATATGGCCGTAGGTGAAGTCTTGATAAATTCGGAATAGATTTTTTCGCAATTTCCTGAGTTTTGACA
The DNA here is from genome assembly GCF_035285525.1 of Okeania sp. Lineage (GTDB taxonomy): Bacteria > Cyanobacteriota > Cyanobacteriia > Cyanobacteriales > Microcoleaceae > Trichodesmium. The sequence goes on from NZ_JAYKGW010000005.1 coordinate 42,770, forward strand.
GTCGGAAATAAATTAGCTAGCTCCTCTCCATCTAACCCTATAGCATCAGCATATCGCTTAATCATACCTTGGATATAAACCGGCTCTGGCAGTGGTTCTAAATTACCTTCTTCTATCGCTTCTAATAAATTGATTCTAATCATTGTCATTATTGCGACTTTTTCTAAACTGATTGAATGTTTATCTCTAAACATTTTTAATTTATTCCCTATATCTTTTAATGCCTGAATTTGTTCTTCTTCAAAAGATAATTCTGGTGTTTGATTAATATCTTGTTTTAAGGGTAAAGAAAAGCTTTTTTTCAAGTTTTTGATTCCTGTCAAATTCACCATCGCTTTAACTTAATTGTATATAAACTATAGTTTGTCTGGTTGTAAAAGTTATCTTTTTTGGAAAAAAGTTAGCTACAAATTACTTAAGCATTCAGCCGTCAGCTATCAGCTATTATATTTTGAAGTAAATCTATAATTTTCCAGCCATATATATGGTTGAAAAGTAGAATTTAAAGGAGTGCTTGCCATTCATTTTATTGCACTTGAGCTGATGGCTAACTGCTAATAGCTGTTGGCGCAGCATTCCTCAGGAAATGGTTACCAAATTACGTTAGAGTTATTATTTAGGATTGATAATTCCGAAAATACAGCATCTAAACGTTTATGGTTTGTTTTTTGTCTATGGACATTTATTGACTCCTTCATATATTCATTAATTTATATAAAAGTAAGAGCCTTTAGCTAGCTCGTAGTTAGTTTTTAGCTATTGTATAAATAAATAATAAATATACACTTCTCGTGGTCAAGATCAGTTTTTTTCTTTTTATTCTCTCTATACTAATCCCTGCTCTAAACTCAATAAATTAATAGCTAATAGGGAGGAACTGAATGGTGATCAAGAGAACTTTTAGCAGAATTGAGATTTGATAATTTGAGCATTCAAAAAGTCAACTTCAAAATGCTGTAAGGGTCGATAATGGCCAGTAGGTAAAACTGATTCTCCTGGTAGCTGTAACTTAATTTGGCCAATTGCAGTACGGTGTAGTTTAAGTACAGGATATCCTAATCTTTCTGCAATTCTACGAATTTGGCGATTTCTGCCTTCGGAAATAATTACTTCCAAAAAAGTTTGAGTGCCATTATATTCTTTTAAAACTTTAACCTGAGCTGGTAAAGTTTTTTTACCAGATAAAATAATACCTTGACGCCACAATTCTAATACTGACTCTTGGGGATGACCTTCTACCAATACTTGATAGGTTTTGGGAAGACAATGTTTAGGATGAGTTAAAGCATAAGTTACGCGGCCATCATTGGTGAGAAGTAATGCCCCTGTAGAATCTGCATCTAAACGTCCTACGGGATGAATACCTTTTCCATTTCGCAGTTCTATACTTAAGATATCTAAAACTTTACTACGTTTGCTAGGTTCTGCACAAGTCGAAATTACTCCTATAGGTTTATTTAGCAATAAGTATATATGTTCTGGCCGATCTTCCGGTTTCACAGACAAACCATCTACTTCGATTTTGTCCAAGTTTGGTATAGCTCTTGCACCTAGTTGGACAACTTGATCATTAACCTTGACTCGTCCAGCTATAATCATTTGTTCAGCTTGACGTCGGGAGGCTATCCCCCACTGAGATAATATTTTTTGTAATCTTTCACCCATATTCTTCTGATAGCGCCAAAAGTTATTCTGAGTTCATAATAAAAGTAATTTCCTATTTTAGGGAACAGAGAAAATCTCAAAATAATCTGCCTGTTTAAAATGATAGTCTATATATTTAGGCAATAGGAGTATTATTTGATATTAGTTTTATATAATTTTAAGGTAGGGAGTAGGGAGTAGTGGTCGTTTTCGGCGCTTGATCCGACATTAAACCCTGCGCTAAAAAGCGGAGTTTCCCGAATACTGGGATGGATGGGTTCCCTAACCACATCCAATCAACCAATAGAAGTAGGGAGTCGTAAGGACGTTGCATAACAAAAATGCGTTTTCCGTTCCGGAATGCTCCGCAAACATGTCGCGCAGTGAAACGTCCGTACAGAGTTAGGATGAATCAGAGTTATAGAATAGTAAGGACGTTGCATAACAAAAATGCGTTTTCCGTTCCGGAATGCTCCGCAAACGTATCGCGCAGTGAAACGTCCGTACAGAAGAATTGTCTTTTAATTTTTCTGTCAAAGGTGAGGCATTTATTGCTAACTTTTTTAACCTTTTTGACCTAAAAGCTGTTACTTTTTCCCGATCTATCTAAAGTTGCTAAAACCATTAGTATGTTAATGCTTTCATATTTAATCAGCAAAGCAATAATTATTAATTATTTGGTAAAAATTTAAGTCAGCATTTCCTGGGAAATTCTGTGTAAAAAGCTATTAGCTATTAGTTACAACAGATGCCAGGTATATGAAGTACAGATATTCAGAATTAAATGTTTTTATGCAGGCCGGAAAGCCCTTATGGAGGTCTACCTCATCTCTAGTGGAGTCGGCTGTATCAACTTTTTAATTACTAATTTAATAGTTTATTTGATGAATAAAAAATCACCAGAATTGCATCAAAATCATAATTTTAATGTTGTTGAAAGTCAAGATAAAATATCAACTAAAATAAAAAGTAGAATTGTTAGTAAATTTCTCTCTCCTGCCTGCAAATTTTGGTTAAAGTCTCAACTAGAACAGGTAGAAAAATTAAAGGTTAATATCGAAGGTGGCGATCGCCAAATTCTGACTGGTAAAATTCCTCTAGTTTCTGTTGTTGCTTCTCATGTTATTTTTCAAGGATTACATTTAACTGAAGTGAATTTGTCTGCTACTGACATTAGGATTAATATTGGTCAAGTTATCAAAGGTAAACCATTAAAAATATTAAAGTCTTTTCCGATATTTTGTCATATTAAATTGCTAGAATCGGACTTTAATGCTAGTTTGAAATCTCATCTTTTAGTTGAGGCTATTATGGAGTTTTTAACCCCACTATTAGTGCCTGATTTTATAGAAGTTTTAGAAACACCTATTACTTTACACGATCAGAAAGCTGAAATATCTAGAGGTCATCTAAATTTTTTTGCTAATCTTTTGTCTCAATTTAATGCTAAAATTCCCTTAAGTTTACATACAGATTTGAAACTTGCTAGTAGCTGTGAATTGTTACTAGAAAATTTTAATCTCTTAGTTTCACAAAAGTCTAGTAATTCCTTTTCTGATAATATTAAAGTTGATTTAGGTTCCGATGTTGAATTACAGGAATTAAAATTAGATTCTGGTCAACTTGTTTGTGTAGGTAAATTAATAGTTAATCCCTAAATAGGGTTTCCGTATGGAAAGTTTTTTTTGTGGAGGTAGGGAGTAGGGAGTAGGGAGTAGGGAGTAGTTAGGAGTTAAGAGGGATAGGAGTTACAGAGGAGTTGGTCGGAATGTGGGGGAAGAGTGATTTTTCTATCATAGTCAGCCAAAAATGCTCAATTTTTGATTTTTCACCGATTTATCGGGAACCGTACCGTACTTCAATAGCCTAAAAATTGGCACTTTTTGACACCTAAAAACCCTGAAACCTTTATATATTAATGCTTCTATATTTAATCAGCAAGCCCTAAATAAATTCAACTAAAATGTGATTTCAGTATTTTTTAAATATCAAAAGAAAGATTGTAGGGGCGGGTTTTTCAGTCAACTTTCTGGCAAAATACTAAAGTATAATAAACCCGCCCCATTTCCAGTCAACAGAAAACCAACACCGTAGGGGCGGGTTTTTCAGTCAACTTTCTGGCAAAACACTAAAGTATAATAAAACCGCCCCATTTCCAGTCAACAGAAAACCAACAGCGTAGGGGCGGGTTTTTCAGTCAACTTTCTGGCAAAACACTAAAGTATAATAAAACCGCCCCATTTCAAAGCTATTTATTATTCATTATCAATTAATGAACCACATCTTTCTTAAGATAAAGTTTGACAAAATAGACAGACTATCTATAATATCATATCCAGATAATCACTAATAAAAAAACATCTTCCTTTAAACCTTTATTTCCCTTCTGCCTTCCGCCTTCCGCCCTCTGCCTTCTGTCCTTTGCCTTTCTCTTAATTTAAAACTTTCAGAAGTGGTAAAAGTAAAGTAATAAAATAATAGACAAGAGGTGCAGTAAAAACATAACTGTCAGTGCGGTCAAGAATCCCTCCATGTCCAGGTATCAGTTGTCCAGAATCTTTAACACCCGCATCTCGTTTCATCATAGATTCAGTTAAGTCTCCCAGTAGACTAGCAATACCTACTACTAAACCCAGGAAAGTACCTGTCCAAGGATAAATCGGCCAATCTAAGTACCAAGAACCTATTGTAGCAACTACTACACTACCTAAAACTCCAAATACTGCACCCTCCACAGTCTTTTTCGGGCTAATTTCCGAAAGTCTAATTTTACCAAAAAACTTGCCGACAAAATAAGCACCTATATCAGCAGCCCAGATACAACAAAAACCTAGTAGAGTAAATGTTAAACTCGAAGGCCAACTCAAAGGGTCTATCCATGAAATATACTTGTAATTTTCTAAAGTTATTTGGGATGTTTGTAATTGAGCTTCCAGTCCAACTCTGAGTCTAATCCAATAACTTGGTAAATATCCACCATAAAATAAACCTAAGATTGATGATGCTATGTCAGCTATAGTTGCTAACTTTGGTTGAAATAATAGATAAAAACAAATTATAGTTCCTGCTAATGTAAATGTGGCATCTACTAGATTCGGATTTACGGCTGCTACTAATATCATTACTTGACTTAGTGCTAGAGTAGTTTTGGCTGCTGGTGCAATACCTTTAGCACGAGCTAGTTGAAAATATTCGAGCTGGCCTAGGCAAACTATGACCCCTATGCCTACTGTAAACCACCAACCTCCAAAAATAATCATTCCCAAAGCTAGGGCGATCGCTACCAATCCACTAATTATTCTAGCCCAAGACATAATTTTACTAACTTAAACCTTATATTATAAACTTGTTTGATCAAAAATTGTGGTGTCGAATTTAATATCCTCATAAATTAACAGCTATAGACTTAACTAAACTTGATAGCTATAGCTGTTTTTAGTGTGAATGTTACTTCAGAAATACCGCTTCAATTTTTTTCTATTTGTAGATTTTCTTGGGGTCATTTCAGTTATCAGTTATCAGTCGGAATTGTTTCTTGAACTGAATCATTACTACAACAAACTACTTTTGGTCTGATTGATTCCCCCAAAAAATTTTTATCCATCTTATTAGTTTAGTTAATTTTTGTTTAACTTGAAGTTGATGAAGAAATTAATTTATTTTTTCTCCACTCAAAATAAATATAGGATCAATCGCCGCCAAAGTTTGATTTATACCCCTAGTCTCTAGACGATTTACTGCTGACTGTACTACCTCTACATTCCTAACTTGTAAATTAGCAAAACTTTCCGAAATAGCATAAAGACTTTCTAGATTAGCAGCAGTAGCAATAATTCGACCCTGGGGTAATAATCTTTGCCAAACTTCTTGTAATATAAGTTTGATATAACGACCTCCTTCTACACAGACACGGTTAGGTGAATCAGTCAAACTATCAAGACATTCGGGAGCATTACCCTCAACTACTGAGACATTTTCTACTTCAAAGTGATAACAATTTCTCCTAATTAAATTTGCTACTTCTTGGTCTCTTTCTATAGCAATAACTCGACCTTGAGGACACATCAAGCCAATTTCTACTGGTATGGTTCCTGTTCCTGCACCAATGTCCCATACTACTGAATCTGATTGTAATCGTAAATAAGATATTATCAGTAAGCGGACTTCTCGCTTACTCATGGGAATGCCAGGTAAACGTTCAAATAAGTCATCTGGGATACCTGGGGTAACATAAGGCCAAAATTGGGAAGGCATAGATAATTAATAATTAATAATTAGTAATTAATAATAAATAATTAAGGGTTTGTGCATTTAAATGGGATATTTTTTCTGTGATTAGTTAAGAAGACAAACTTTATAACTTCTGACTTATAACTTTAGCAAAAAGACTTTATTCAGGAAGCCCTAGAAATTTTCAAGTAGTTAAGCCGTTGTGCATTTGCATTTAAAGGGCATATTTTTTCTGTGATTAGTTAAGAAAACAAACTTTATAACTTCTGACTTCTAATTTCTGATTTGCTAATATGTCTATTAATTGATAATTTATTATAGTTAAAACTAAAATTTAGAGACTTTGATAGTTGTCAGATTAGGGTCACTACATCCTGTTATTATCCCACCTAATGTCTGCACTTTTTCAAGTATTTGAAGATGTTTTTCTCTAATAATTTCTCCAGGTATTAATACTGGAATTCCTGGTGGATAGGGAGCAATTAATTCGGCACTAATATTTCCTACAGATTTTTCTATGGGCAAACAATCTTTCTGGGCAAAAAAAGCATCTCTAGGAGAGACTGGTATGGAAAAATCTGTCACCTCAAAGTTAAGTTTTGTTTTCTGTTTATTAGGTAAGTTAATCTGACTTTTATTTCTTAAACTAATTAAACCAGTTACTAATTGATTGATATCTGTTTTTGTATTTCCTAGAGAAATAATAAATGTCAGATTTTGGAAGCTGGGTAACTCACAGGTTACACCTAATTCTTGATGCAAAATTTCATCAGCTTCATAGCCACTTAATCCAATATCAGAGACTTTAATAGTTAATCTTGTTTGGTCAAGAGCAATAAATTCTTTGTGAAAATAATTATCACTTGAAAAGTTAGAATTTGGAAAGATTTCTCCTGATTTTTCAATCTTTTCTTTCACCTCATTTTCTAATAAATTAGAATCTCCTGATAAGCAAGTTAAATTTATTTCTTCTTTCTTTTTTTTCCTTCCTTTTAAATCAAATATTGAATAATTCGAGAGTTGACTAATTCTATTTCTAGCATTTTTAGCTAATTCTAGAGTTTGACTCATTAGTTCCTCTCCAAATAATGCCATTTGTTGTCGAGCAGCATCCAGGGAAGCTAGAAGTAAATAACTTGGACTACTAGATTGTAATATCTGTAATGCTTGTTCAAGTCGGTAAAGATCGATACGATTACTACCAATATGAAGCATGGATGCTTGAGTCATTGCTCCTAGAGTTTTATGAGTTGACTGTACTGTTAAGTCTGCTCCACCAAATAATGCTGGTATTGGTAATTCTGGATGAAAGGCAAAGTGAGGTCCATGAGCTTCATCTACTAATAAAGGAATGTTATATTTATGGACTTCTTGGGCGATCGCTACAATATCTCCACAAATACCATGATAAGTAGGATACACTATCATTACTGCTTTGGCATCGGGATGTTTGGCTAAAGTTTGGCCTATAGATTGGGGAGTAATGTTAAGAGGTATATCCCAATCAGGATTATATTCTGGATGGATAAAAATTGGCATTGCTCCAGATAGAATTAAGCCGGAAATTACAGATTGATGAATATTCCGAGGTAAGATGATTTTTTGTCCATTTCCACAAGTAGCTAGAATTGAGGCGATAATTCCTGTAGTGGAACCGTTAACTAGAAATCTGGTGTGTAATGCGCCGAAGGTTTCTGCTGCTAATTCTTGAGCTTCTTGAATTATACCTTCTGGTGCGAATAGGTTATCTAATTCTGGTAATTCTGGTAAGTCTGCTGAAAAGACTTTTTTACCTAATAATTTAGTGAGTGATCGGGGAATGGCTTTTCCTTGTTTATGTCCTGGTGCATAGAAAGGAGCGTGAGATTTTTGGGTGAGATTTTTCAGAGTATCAACTATTGGTGTCTTGTTTTGGTCAGACATTTCACTTTTTCTATATTTTGAATAATGAATAATAGATAATTAATAATAGATAGTGGATAACTAATTTAGGAGTATCCCTAAATTCCCCTTGGAAAGCTATCTATTACTTAGATATTGTTTAAGATAAAGCTTGACAAAATATACAAGTTATGCTTAAGTTTTGGTTTATTTTTTTGCAAGAAAAAATGAAATTTATAGAAAAGTATATTGTTTTTGATAGCTTAAACTGAAAAAAACTATTAATTGTTAAAGTTGTTAATTGAAAAAAGCTGATAACTGATAACTGAAAAAACTGTTAACTGAAAAAAGCTGATAACTGACAACTGTTAACTGTTAAAGCTGTTAACTGAAAAAAGCTGTTAACTGAAAAAAGCTGTTAACTGAAAAAAACTGTTAATTGCTAAAGTTGTTAACTGAAAAAAGCTGATAACTGACAACTGTTAACTGTTAAAGCTGTTAACTGTTAAAGCTGTTAACTGAAAAAAGCTGTTAACTGAAAAAAGCTGATAACTGATAACTGATAACTGAAAAAAATGCTTCCCCTCCTCAAAAAAATCGGAGAAATAATTGCTAACTGGTGGGCAGAGTTTACCCTCCAAACTAAACTCATGGCAGTTATCACCCTAATGGTATCTTTGCTAATGAGTAGCTTCAGTTTCTGGGCAGTAAATACCATTCAAGAAGATGCTCGCCTCAATGATACCCGTTATGGTCGAGACCTGGGTCTATTATTAGCAGCTAATATCGCTCCACTTCTAGCAGAAGGCAACCGTAACGAAGTGGCCCGTTTTTCCAAACTTTTCTACAAGAGTACCTCTAGTGTACGTTATATGCTTTACGCCGATGAAGAAGGAAAAATTTTCTTGGGTCTTCCCTTCTCAGAATCTGAGGTAAAAACGTCCCTTACTCTACGTCGTCGGATTCAACTGCCAGAAGATTTTATGGCCAATATAGAAGCCAAAAATTTTTCTGCTTTACCTTTGATTCGACAACATTTGACTCCTAATGCTCAATTAACTGATGTTTTTGTTCCTTTAATTAATGATGGTAAATATTTAGGAGTTTTGGCAGTTGGAATTAATCCTAATCCTACGGTTGTTGTTTCTTCAAATCTGACTAGAGATGTAACTTTAGCAGTATTTGTTTCTATCTGGGCAATGGTAATTTTAGGGGCAGTATTTAATGCTTTGATTATTACTAAACCAATTAAGGAATTATCGGAAGGTGTGAAAAATATTGCTCAGGGAAATTTTAAACAAAGGATAGATTTACCCTTTGGAGGAGAATTAGGGGAACTGATTTTTAGCTTTAATGAAATGGGGGAACAATTAGAAAGTTATAAGAAGCAAAATATTGAACAATTAACAGCCGAAAAAGCTAAATTGGAAACTTTAGTTTCGACTATTGCTGATGGTGCTTTATTATTAGATGCTAATTTACAATTAATTTTAGTTAATCCAACTGCTCGACGCATTTTTAGTTGGGAAGAAAAAAATGTTATTGGTGGAAAAATAACGGATATTTTGCCTGTAACTGCACAAATAGAATTAAATAGACCACTTGAGCAAATAGCTACAGGAAAAATAGAAGGAGGTGAGTATCGTTGTACTTTAGATGAACCGAATAAACGTACTATTAGAATTTTATTAACAACTGTTATTTTACATAAAGCATCAGGTAAAGAATCTCTTTGTGAAAATTGTATTTATGATGGTTATAATGGTTGTAATTCTGACGATTTTCCTGTGGTTAATGAATGTACACTTTATGAAAATAAATTAGGAAAAGATCATTTTTCTCCATACCGAAACAGTCTGAAAGGAATTGCGATGACTGTGCAAGATATTACTAGGGAAGTAGAATTAAATGAAGCTAAAAGTCAGTTTATTAGTAATGTCTCCCATGAGTTAAGAACTCCTCTATTTAATATTAAGTCTTTTATTGAAACTTTGTATGAATATGGGGAAGATTTAAGTGAAGTGGAAAGACGAGAATTTCTGGAAACTGCTAATCACGAAACAGATCGTTTGACTCGTTTGGTTAATGATGTATTAGATTTAAGTCGTTTAGAATCTTGTTTGATTTATCATCTCAATGCTGTTGATATTTCTCAACCAATAGAACAAACTTTAAGAACTTATCAACTTAATGCTAAAGATAAAGGAATAGAGTTAAATTATGATATAGAACCTAATTTACCTTTTGTGGTTGGTCATTATGATTTATTGTTACAAGTATTTGCTAATTTAGTAGGCAATGCTATGAAGTTTACGGAACCAGGAGGTCGAATAGTTATTAGGGCTTATTTGTTAGAATCTGAGTTAGAAAATACTAATATTGAAGCTCAACAAATTGAAGAAGGAGGATGGATAGTTTCTCCTCCTCCACCTCGACCAATAGAACTACATTTACAACCTAAAAATAATTCTCATCGGTTTGTTAGAATTGAAATTTCTGACACGGGAAGTGGTATCGATCCTGAAGACCAAGAAGCTATTTTTGAGAGGTTTTTCCGAGTAGAAAATCGGGTTCATACTTTGGAAGGAACGGGTTTAGGTTTGTCTATTGTTAGGAATATTATTGATAAGCATCATAGTAAGGTTAATTTAGTAAGTGAAGTTGGTGTTGGTACAACTTTCTGGTTTGATTTGGCAGTATTTGAAGAAAAGTCAGTATCAGAAGAAAATAAGTTATTAGAAGCCCTGAAATAAATTTCACAGCTCAGAGCTTCAAGTCCCTTGGAGTTCAGCTTTGATCCAGGGATTAAAATCCCTGGATTCTTCATTTATCAGCTTAGGATTTAGAGTAAATAACTGAATAACATTTTTGATTTTAGTTGATAAATTATCTGGATTTATTTATCAGTTATCAGCTTAATATTTAGAGTAAATAACTGAATAACATTTTTGATTTTAGTTGATAAAGTATCTGGATTTATTTATTAGTTATTAGCTCAGGAGTTAAGTATATAGGTGCGAATAAACACCACTATATAAGGAAATATTAAAGTAATTAAAACCTTTAAGATTGCTTCCTTCCACTCCGCTCCAGTAGCAATAACGTAGTTGTATTTTTTTTACCTACATACTAAGAGTAAATAGCTTAATAACATTTTTGATTTTAGGCGATAAATTATCTTTGTTGTCAAAGAGAAATATTTTTACTCGTAATATAGCAATCCTATATTTTTTGCTTCAAAATTTACTAATCCCTACTCCCTACTCCCTATTTCCTATTTCCTATTTCCTATTTCCTAGATAAAGAGTATAATTACTATAATCAAGATTAAAACAGGTAAAAAAATATGAATAATACAGAAAATTTACTTCAACAACTTTTAATGATAGGCATTGGTACAACTTCCCTAGTAGCAGAAAAAATACAGGAAGTAACTAATCAATGGGTTAAAGATGGTACTATCAATTCAGAACAAGCTAAGACTTTTGTTGATGATATTATGGAACAACTTAAGTCAGAACAGGGAAACTGGGAAGCTCAAATGCAGCGACAAATGCGAAATGTTATGCAGGATATAGGAGTGCCTCGTCAATCAGAATTAGACGAACTACGAGGCCGTTTAGACCGTTTGGAGCGTCAAATACGAGATTTGGAAAATCGTAACTGGCGTTAGATTAATTCAAAATTCAAAATTTAAAAGTTAGATTTTCAGCAGAGAACTAAAATTGAGAGGTGTGAAATGTGGAATTTACTATGCCTATATTTGGCTATACTTTTACTAAACTGTAGCTCTAGAATATACTAGCTATAATCTTAAGTATTCAGTGATCGGCTGATAACTTTTGAATTTTCACTTTTAAATTTTGACTTAAATTAGGAGGATTAATTTTGCGAGCAATTATTATTAGTTTGGTAGTAGTAATAATCTGTGGTTTAATTTTGCTTATTGCTCAAATTACAGGTTCTGAAAAAGGTGTAGTTGCTACTCAAAATACATCAGGAACTCAAGAGCAAATAGCAGAAAATACTAAACTAAATTCAACAACAACAACGGAAAATATTATGGCTCAAAATAACGAAGAAGTTACTACTGAATCTGGTCTTAAATATGTAGTTTTGCAAGAAGGAGATGGCGCTACTCCTCAAAAAGGTAACACAGTTGTGGTTCACTATACTGGTACTTTAGAAAATGGTACTAAGTTTGATAGTTCTCGCGATCGCAATCAACCTTTCTCTTTTAAAGTTGGTGTCGGCCAAGTTATTAAAGGTTGGGATGAAGGTGTAGGTAGTATGAAGGTTGGTGAGCGTCGTAAGTTGACTATTCCACCAGAATTAGGATATGGTGCTAGCGGTGCGGGTGGGGTAATACCTCCTAATGCTACTCTGATTTTTGATGTGGAATTATTGAGAATTGCAAATTAATTAAGTATTCAGCTATCAGCTATCAGCTATCAGCTATTAGCTATTAGCTCTGAGGAATTATAATTATTAATTAGGGAATAGAGACTTGTTTTCTATTCCCTTTTATAGTAAGCATTCAGCTATCAGCAATAAAACCTCAATTTTTAGGAGGAGGTTTATAATGAATATAGACTGGAAAGTTGGCTTTTTTATTAAGTAAGATTTAATTTTTAATAACTAAGTTTAACAACTAAAAGTAACAGCTATCAGTTATTTTTTAGTGTAAGCATTCAGCTATTAGCAAGAAAAACCTCAATCCTAAAGGAGGAAATTTAAACGAATATAGGCTTAAAAGCTAAATTTTGTAGTCAGAAAAATTTCTGATTTTTCGGGAATGTTATCATAAAGCTTTTATCTCAAACTAAAAGCAATAGCTGACTGCTGAATGTTTACTTTTTAGTTTTATATCAAAGCTTTATTAATTAAATCAAAATTAATCTTGACGAAAAAAGTAGACTTCAAATATATTAACTTAAACTTCCTCCTTTAGGTTTGAATAAAATTGCTCAAAGCTAATAGCTGAATGTTTACAGCATTCCTAAATTGGTTTTAACAATTTTTATAACAGTTAATCTGAGGTGAAAATTTTTAAAATTCTAACTCCTGATTTCCCACAAAATATTACAACTTAGATAGGATTATTATATGTCAAATCTCACAGTTAAAGATTTAGAAATACTGCAAGATAATCTTAATAAATTAGATTTAGATTATCAATTAGAATTAGATGAAGGAAAGATATTAGTTATGAGTCCGTCGGATATTATTTCTAGTGAAGTTGGCGTTCAATTAATTAGATTATTAGGTAATTGGGTTTACCCGCGTCGTCTCGGACGTGTGTTTGATTCTAGTGGTGCTTTTATTCTTCCAGATACTAATTTAAAGGTTCCTGATGTTTCTTTTGTTCGTGCCCAACGTTTGAAAAAAAGTGTTCGTTATTTTGGGGAGTTGGTGCCAGATTTAGTAGTAGAAATTAAGTCTCAAAGTGATAGAATTAAACCTTTAAAACAGAAAATAAAGAAGTATTTAGAGTTAGGAGTAGAAGTAGGAATATTGATCGATCCTGACAAAGAAATAGTTATTATTTATCGTCCTAATAGTGAAGAAATAGAGTTAAAAAATGGAGATATTTTGACTATTCCTGAATTATTTGGTGAGTGGGAATTATCTATTGTTGAACTTTGGCCTCCTGTGTTTGAATAAAGCTTTTAGCTATTAGCAATCAGCTATCAGCTTTTTGATGAGTTAATTCAAAATTTGTTTAAGAAAATTCATATAATAATCCTCAACGATTTGTGATAAAAACTGTATGGGTTTGTTCTCTATGATTGGGTTTGGAGAGTAAACCCCTACGATAAAATATTACAAGCTATTTTAAGATTACTATATTAATTGAAAAGCTATTTATTTATCTTAAAAAATTATCTGAAATATATCAATAATAATTTCTGACTTCAAGATAATATTATCAGCATTTCCTGGGGAATGCTGGGCAAACAGCTATTATACCAATTACCAAAAATAATGCTATACTTCAGCAATACTTCAACAGTTAATAGTTACTAAGATTAAAAGTTTTTTTTGAGAATTATTAGTCGGTTAGTAATTATTTTTCCGGCTTTTTCTCTCCCCACATCTCCCACACTTCTCCATCCAATCATATATAGCATTCATGCATGAGAAATGGTATTAGCCATCAGCTATTCCTGCGGAATGCTATGGAAACAGCGATAAAATCTTTTGATCAAAGATGGGGTTTAAATGAATATAGACTTTAGAGTTGATTTTTGTAGTAAGATTTTTCGTTTCTCAGTCAATAAAGCTTTTATCACTTACTAAACTTACTAAAAGCAATAGTTGATAGTTAACAGGTTTTTACCGAAGAATTAATAATTAAATAATTAGGTATTTTGCTACAAATTTTCTATAATCATAATTGTTAAATTTATTATCAACATAATTAGCTATAAAATCATGCTTTTTAATTAGTTAAATTCTGACAAAGTAACTGCATTGACAGTTATCAGTTAAATATTTTTTCTAGCTTTAGCAGAACAAAAAAGTAAAAATTAAACTTCTGATTTATGATTTCTAAGTTCTGATTTTAATTTAATATGTCTAAATCTAATTTCTCTTACATTCAACTTTTTAGACACAAATTTAACCGACTGGTTTCGATTAGTTTGTTTTTACTAACTTTAACTATTATATTGTCTTGGAGTTGGATATTACCTAGTTACACTCAGACACCTACACCTAATGTTCAAAGTCGGGAAAGTTTAATTCAAGAAATTAAAGATTATGCTGAACGTCATGTTGAAAATGATAAGGCAATGGATAGTAGGTTAATGATTGATTTATATGAGAAAAATTCTGTGGGTTTAAGTACTCCAGAAATTACTAAAATTTATGAGGAAGAATACACAAAACTCAAAGAGGCAAAAGATAGTAATCTCTGGGAAAGAATAAAGGATGATTTATTTTATGGGTTGTCTTGGTTTGCTGCAATAGTATTTTTGATACTGTTTATTTTTAAAGAAGCTATACAAGGTTGGGCAACTAATTTAACTAATACTTTTGGGGACTGGTTATACAATCAAATTTCTGGTCTGGAATTATTTTGGAATTACTCTCTAAGACGCTATAAAAAAGGTCTCATTAATAAACACGAAAAACTCAAAATTCCTTTTCGTCCAAATCGTCCTTTAAGTCTATAAGAAGTTTATGTGGATTTGCAATTTTTGGAAAAAGCTAATAATGAACCAATTAATTTTTCTGAGATTAAAAAATATCATCGTTTGACTATTAAGGGGCAACCTGGTTCTGGAAAAACACTTTTATTAAAATATCTGGTTCTTTCTTGGGCGAGTCAAAAATTAAACAGTTCCTCCAATGAATATGTGCCGATTTTATTAGAATTATATCGCCTCAATGAAATAGAAATTTCTGCCCTCAATATCGAAGCATTAAAACAGAAATTAGTAGAAGCTTTAGATAGGGATGATTTTCCAAAAGCTAATTCTTTTGTCGAACAAAATCTCAAAAAAGGAAAATTATTTCTATTATTTGATGGCTTAGATGAAGTGAAAAGTTTGATTCGCACTGAAGTTGTAAAAGCTATTAATGACTTATTAGATAAATACGATAAATGTCGAACAATTATTACTTGTCGGGCAGCAGTTTATCGGAATGATTTTGCCAAATCAGTCGATAAAACATTAGATATTAAAGAATTTAGCGACAGACAAATGCGACTCTTTTTAGAAGCATGGAAATCGGAAATGCCACCCGAAAAATCTATCGATCAACTCATACAAACTTTGAGAGATAGACCTCTAATTATGGAGTTAGCAAGAAATCCTTTAATGTTGACTATTGTTGCTCATCTTTATACTCAACCTGCCTTTATTTTGCCTCAGTCTCGGTCAGATTTTTATCAAGAATCTACTCATATTTTATTGAATCAATGGCAGAATAATTTTAATCAATATAAAGAGAGCGCTCATAAACGGAGAGTTTTACAACATTTGGCTTTATTTGCTCAAGATAATGCTAGTAAACAACAAAAAAATGACTTAAGTTTAGATTATCAAATTGTCTTAAAACAAATTAGAAAAATTTTACCTAATTTGAATCTTAATCCTGAAACAGATACTCAATCAATATTAAAAGAAATTGTCGAACGTAGTGGATTATTATTGGAAATTGAAAGAGGAGATAAATATCAATTTGCTCATTTAACTTTGCAAGAATATTTTGCAGCAACAGCTTTGAGAGATAGAGAAAATGAGTTAATAGAAAGGTTTAAAAATGACCCCGAACGTTGGCGAGAAACTGTTAAACTTTGGTGTGGTTTTGCCGGGAATAGTACGAATTTAATAGAAGTTATTTATCACGAAGATTCTCTCATAGCTTTTGAATGTTTAGCCGATGCTTAAGAAGTTTCTCCTATTTTGGTAGAGAAAATTATTGAAGAGTTTAAGCAAAAATTGGCAGAAGTAAATTATGATGAAAATTTAGCTAGAGCTTTTGGAGCAGTCGCTTCTGATGTTCGGGAAAGAGGTAGGGGAAAAGTTGTTTTTGAGTTTCTAGAAAATGCTTTGAAAAATTCTGAATCTTTAGAAGTTCGTAAAGCATCTATTAAGGCTTTATCTAAAACAAATTTGCCACAAGCGGCGAATATTTTGTTTAATTATTATATGGATATTGATTTGGAAGATGCTCGTTTAGCACTTATTAATATGGGAGATATTACAGTTTCTTTATTGAAGGGTTTGGCAGAGAAAGGTTCGGAAACAGCAATGAGAGATTTAGTGAAAATTGGTACTCCCTATTCGAGAGAAGTTTTAAATAATTTACTATATCATTCTGATGAGAATATTCAGAGGTTAGCTGCTTTAAATATTGCGGAATTTAGGAGTTTAAATAATTAAGTTTTCTAGAAGTAGGAAATATGGCAAAAGTTGATAAGGAATTTAATTTAAAAGATTGGGAATGGATAGCAGTTCATTTTCCAAAATCAGAAAGAGAAACTATGGCAAGAGTAGCTTGGTTGGTTTGTTCTAAATGTACTCCTGAAGAAATTTATCAGTATAATCTTGACCCAAGAATAGTTATTCCTTTGTGTGCGATACTATTGCTTGATAAAAAAGATTTTTTAGAGTTAAAAAACTTTCCCAAAAGCAAAGAAAAAGAAATTGATAGCTATTTGGCAATTTTAGAAAAATCAGAGAGAAAACAAGAAAATTATAATAGAGTCAAACAAGAATTTATTAATCCAGCAATTAATTCTATTAATCCTAGTAAAAAATGGCTATCTCTGTTTCAAACTTTGGATATATATTTACAATTTTCCTTACTTTATAGCTTTATCAAATATCGTCGTATAACCCGTAATGATTGGCGTAATATTTTTCTAGATATAGAAAATTTAAGTATTAATTTTTATTTTTTAGTTGTTTTAATAATATCTCTAAGAGTAATAATGATATCAGATAATCAGTTAAATTCCTCTACAATTAAACAGATAATACTCTTATTTTTGCTCTTAAGTGGGCTTCTTTTATGGATAGTTTTACTATTTATTTTTTTCTGGAAAACAACCCTATTAGTTAAAATAATAAGTTTAGTTGCTTGCTCAATATTGTGGATTTACGGACAAAATATATATCGCAAACTTACTAATCCTCTGAGGAAAATTTTCCAATCTAATATTTCTCGAAGTCTAGCAAACCTAGATAGATTTAATAACTGAAGATTAGTAAATAAAAAATTATTCTCAATCTGAAAAAGGAATAAATATTAAAGTTCACAATCTGAAATTATCCTGACAAAAATATTGCTTGATTTAACTGACTTTCTCAAAACATTCGATAAGCGATCGCTCTTTAAATTTCACCCTTTATTTATTCCTAAATTCTCACTTTCTTTAATATATAGAAATAGCGATCGCGAAGCGGAACGGAGTTTTATCCCTCTCTAATATTTCATCTTTTAAGGATTGGTAATTTAGGTAGAAAATTAATAGCTGAAGAGGCGATCTCCCTCAAAACTATCTTTTGTTGAATAAAAAGTCATGTGTATAGGCGAACAAACCCAGTTAAATATTATCATATCAGAAAAATTGTCAGGGCGCAACCCCTAAATCCTTCGATGCGCGGATTTTTTCAGGAGCTTCAGAGAATGAGAATACTGATAATTTTCTGCTCAAGAGTGGTATGGAAAGATTTGAAGAGGAAGAAACACTATTCATGGGTGCTTCATAAAATGAAAATATTTCTGGTATTGCTCTTGAGAAAATTCCCGAATATTTGATTGTCTCCTGGCCATAAAATTAAGTTGAATAAAAAGTCATGCGTATAGACGAACAAACCCAGTTAAATATTATCATATCAGAAAAATTCTGAGAACGCAACCCCTAAATCCTTCGACGCGCGGATTTTTTTTTTCGGGAGTTTCAGAGAATGACAATGTTGGTGATTTTCCATTGAGGAGCTTAGATGGAAAAATTTAATGATGGGAAAATATGGATTTAGCGATCGCGAAGCGGAACGGAGTTCTATCGCTCTCGCGGAACATAGTTCTATAACTTCCTAATATTTCATTCTTTTCAGTAGATTCTAATTTTGAAGATTTAGAAAAAAGCTGACTGCCGACTGTCGAAAACTTATCGAACTTCTTTTGTGAGAAAGCAACTGAAAATTCTTTGACACGGCGAATTTTTTGGGAGCTTCACACTCAGGAAAATATTCGTACTCTTCTACTTAGGAGAAATAGATGGAAAGATTTGAGGAGAGAAAAACTACCATTTCTAGGAGCTTAACAAAACGCAAATTTTGGCCTAGGAAAATAGGTTGAATAAAAAGTCATGCGTATAGACGAACAACCCCAGTTAAATATTATGATATCAGAAAAATTGTCAGGATGCAACCCCTAAATTCTTCGGCGCGCCGATTTTTTTTAGGTAGCTCTTAGACAATGAAAATATTGGTGATTTTTCAAAGGAGAGATAGATGGAAAGATTTGATTAGGAAAAACAACCATTTCCCGGAGCTTCACAAAATGAAAATCTTTCTGGCATTGCTTCTGGGTAAATTATTTTGATGCTGGGATTTTTTTTAGGTAGCTCTTAGACAATGAAAATATTGGTGATTTTTCAAAG
>NZ_JAYKGW010000006.1:0-60356 GCF_035285525.1 Okeania sp.
GTAAGGGGGGAGTTAAGAAAAAATCCCCCTTTGTAAGGGGGGAGTTAAGAAAAAATCCCCCTTTGTAAGGGGGGAGTTAAGAAAAAATCCCCCTTTGTAAGGGGGGGGGAGAATGTTCAAAGTCCCCTTTTCAAAGGGGGATTTAGGGGGATTCTAAATCTTGTAGAAACTAATATAGATAACGGAAACAATAACCAGTTTCAAGAAAAAATTAACAAATTAAAGATCTATGCAAGAAGTTATTTCTCATCGTCTTCCACGACATCACGATAATATCCTCCAAGTAATTAAAAGCTATTATCAACTGACAAAACCCCGGATTATTCTACTGCTCTTAATAACAACCGCAGCGGGAATGTGGTTGGGAGCAAAAGGGGAAGTTTCTCCCTTGCTTTTGTTCGTGACATTAATCGGTGGTACATTAGCTTCTGGTGCTGCTAATGCAATCAACTGTATTTATGACAGCGATATTGACTACATTATGGAACGTACTCGCTGGCGTCCCATTCCTTCCGGGAGAGTTCAACCCCGTCATGCTCTGATTTTTGCTTTGACTTTGGCAGCGATATCTTTTACTTTGCTGACTGTTTTTGCCAATTTATTAGCTGCACTGTTGGCAATGTCGGGAATAGTTTTTTATGTTGCTATTTATACTCACTGGTTAAAACGTAACAGTGTCCAAAATATTGTCATCGGTGGTGCTGCTGGTGCTATTCCTCCATTGGTAGGTTGGGCAGCGGTTACAGGGGAGTTGAATTGGGCAGCTTGGTTACTGTTTGCTATTATTTTTATCTGGACTCCTCCTCATTTTTGGGCGTTGGCAATTTATATTCGTGATGAATATCAGGAAGTTGGAGTGCCGATGTTACCTGTGATTGAGGGAAATGAAGAAACAGCTAAACAGATTTGGGTTTACACTCTAATTTTGATTCCGATGACGCTTTTGTTAGTTTATCCGTTGCACGCGAGTGGAATGCTTTATGGAGTATTGGCGACTTACCTGGGAGCGATTTTTATTCAGAAAGCTTGGCAGTTGTTGCATGAACCTGATAATAAAGATGTGGCGCGATCGCTATTTAAGTATTCTATTTATTACATGATGTTATTGTGTTTGGTAATGGTGATTGATAGTTTACCTTTTACTAACAGTATTATTACTGCTGTAGGAAATAGTTTACATACCTGGGTTGGAAGTGCGATCGCAATGTTTTTTAGTTGTAATTAAACATAAATAGCACTTACAGGACTTACACGGGAGGTACTATATATGGAGTAAAAAAACTATTCCTCCATAGTTTAAAGCACTATATCTAGCCTAGCTGCGTAAGTCCTGACTTACACATAAATGCTATTGGTCGGGTGTGTTTTGCTAAAGCAAAGCTCCACTAACGCTACGCGACATATTTGCGGAGCATTCCGGAACGGAAAAAGTGCCACCGTAACGCACCCAGATTATATATAGAACCCCTAACCGGATCTATTTTTTTAATAGATGGGGAGGGTGGGAAGTGTGGGGAGCTAGAGGCATTTTTCTACTTTTTTTCCCTATATTATTTCTCTGACTTCTGACTCCTGACTCCTGTACCAAAAACCCCTAATGCGTGCAAAGATACACTTAGGGGTTCTATAATAGTGCTTTTGCGTAACCCCTGATAAATTTCAAAATTAAATCATAATTTCAGGTAGGTATTTTGCCTGCCTTTTTATTTGGCAATTTCTAGCTTGACAAATACCAAAAATTAGGTTAATTATTGTATTGAAAAATTAAGCAAGTTTGTATATAAGCGCTGATAGCTTATGGCTGACGGCTGAATGCTTACCTAATAACTATAATGACTTTATCGACTATCATCAACATTGCAATTACTCTCACTTTTATTTATTTGGCTTCAAGTTTTATAATTCTTGTAATTCAGGAAAGAATATTCTTTAACTTAAAAGCTAAGAAATTAAAAGAATTTATTTATGTCTTGTTCGGGGAAGAACAAAAAAAAGGGGAATCCTACGATAGTTTTTCTCTGACAGAAATATTTTTTGACAGATATTTAATTTTGCCTATTAATTCATCTCAATCATTACAGGAAGAACAAAAAAAAGGAGAAAAATCGGAGGCAGAAAAATTATCAAAATCTAGGGAAATAGAATTAATACCTGCTCAAGAATTTATTGCTAATTTAATTACTCTGGTAGCAGAAAAATTAAATTATGAAGATGGAGATTTCTATAATAAATATGAATTAACCAAAATCATGGCAGATATTAATAAGAGTGATTGTTTTTCTGAAAAAATAAAACGAGAGTTTTCTGCCATGGCACGAACAGCTATGAATAGATTTTCAGATCAAGAAGAACAACTTAAATATTTAGAGCAACAACTTCAATCTTGGTATAATAGGTCAATAGAATATGTTTTAGAAATTTACGATAGAGAGAGCAAAAATATTGCTATTATATTATCTGTAATAATTGTTTTGATGTTCAATATTGATACAGTAAATATTATTGATAATCTATCAAAAAGCGAAATTGCCTCAAATCTAAGCAATAAAATAACAGAAGTAATAGTCTCAAACTATGAATCAAATTTATGTTCTGAGTTCAATAGTGAAACGGAATTTGAAAATTGTCTTCAAGACCAATTAATGACTACTTTTAAAGCTTTAGATAAAATTGATAATTTGCCTATTGGATGGAATTTTTCAGAACCATTAAAAGAACAGTTGATACCGTTGAATTTTCCTAATATTATTAAAGCTGTTACAGGATGGATTATAAGTATTATTGCTATTTCTCAGGGAGCGCCTTTTTGGTTTGGTATTCTGAATAATTTACTTAATTTTAAATCAAATAGAGCAGCAAAAAGTTAATGGATAATGGATATAGCATGTCCCTTTTCTTGTGAGGTACAGTTCTGGAGATCCCCCCTAACTTCCCTTGAGAAGCTATCCATTACTCACAACTCTTGAAACCCTTGTGGAGAGGGTGGGGAGGGTGGGGGGTGTGGGGGGTGTGGGAAGTAAGAATTTTGTCTACTGTTCTCACTAAGCGCGTGTATTTTTCAATACACTTTTCTAGAAAAAAAGCCTCTCTGAGACATAAACACAACTTGTCTATTTTGTCAAACTTTATGTTAAGAAATATGTGAGTAAGGCATAGCTTGAGAAGGGGGGAACTGGAAGTACCCCTTGAGAAGGGGGATTTAGGGGGATCATAAATTTACTTCATAACTGTAAGAATTGCTTGAATCATTACTTCTAGTTAAAACCGAGAAGTAAGAATATCTAAGATGACATTACTATCGACTATAATTTTACTCATAATAGTTGATAAAAATTATACAGCAGTCTCACTACTCCTACTTCCTAAATTCTGGACTATCCAAAAGTTGCTTAAAAAACCCTTCTAAGAAAAAAGATGTGGCGCGATCGCTATTTTATCTTAGTTACTATTCGACAATAGTTAGACAATATAATTTTGTTTCAGGTAGGCATTTTGTCTACCTCTTTTAATATATAACTAAAACTGAATTACTAGCATCTTGACTCAAGGCTATGATATCATCATACCTAGAACGTAAAAGTATCTCAATTTGAGATGTTTTGCAATTTCCCACCCTAATCCAGATTAACTTAGGTGGAAAACCAAGCAAAATTACCAAATCATAAAAATCAGTATCTTTAGTGACAATAATATATTGATTATCACGAGCATATTCCCAGACATCTCGATCGCTAGCTTGATCTAATCCTAAAAAATAAAGATGACTAGAATGTGGATAAATATCAGCTAAACGCGAAACTAAACGAGGGGATAAATTATGGTCAAATAAAAGTTTCATTTGTTTACTATTAAAGTTTGTTGTTCCCGTTCAGCAGCATAGCTAAGACAAGCTAAAATATCCTGTTTTGTTAAATAAGGAAAATCTTCTAATAATTCTTCATAAGTCATCCCCGCAGCTAGATAGGAAAGTACGTCGTAGACAGTTATTCTCATACCTCGAATACAAGGTTTTCCACTCCGTTTTCCTGGCTCGATAGTAATAATATTTTGTTCTGACATATTTAATTGATAGATTTGGTTAATTAAATTATTATTGTATTTCTTAATTATTTCATATTAGGGAGCATTATTCGACATTTATTCACTCCACTAGAATTTCACTCATATATATTTTCACGAGTTAGTTGCATAATTTCATTAGTCGTCAGATGGTTGGTTGCTTTGCCACTAATGGCAGCAATTATTTCTTTTCCTCGATTATAGTAGTTTTCCTGCACGGTAAACCACAGTAGGGACGTATGGCTGACGCCAAGCTCCGCTAACGCTGCGCGACATGTAACGCATTTTTGCCGGTGCAACGTCCCTACTACAAGATGTTGGTTATGGCGACTTGGTTCATTCATTTGAAAAGTGCTGTGCTGTATAGTGTCAATTTTCATAATTTTTATTGTTTGAAGTTTGACTTGATAAAAATTATACAGCAGTTTCAATATCCCTACTCCGTTATTCTGGACTATCGAAAAATTGGTTAAAAAACCCTTCTAATAGATAAAGATGTGGCGCGATCGCAATGTTATCTTAGTTGTAATTAAACACAAATTAAAAAATAAAATTTTATTTTAGGTAGGTATTTTGCCTGCCTTTTTGTTTGCCAATTTATGAGTTGATATTTGTAATTATAATAAGCAAAATATAAATTTTCAGCTTTATCTGCACGAAGCCCAATATTTGGCTTCCGTGAATACTCTGATATAATTGGAAATTATAGTAAAGCTAAAAGTTAAATAATTTATCTAATTATGAGACAACGTAAGTTCTTTCCTGATGAACCTGTTGAGCCAAATTATTTTGTCGGCAGAAAATCTGAACTACAGACAATTTTTAATAAAGTTAATCGTCATGGTGATGTTGCTATTTATGGCAGTTCTGGCATAGGTAAAACATCTTTGCTTAGATATATACAATCTACCAACTTTTGGAAAGAAAAAAAGTTAGATTTTTCAGAAGTTTTTATTGTTTATAAAAACTGCGACAGTTTGGTTACATCAAGCAATTTTTGGCAAGAAGTTTTAACAGACTTAAAAAATAAAGTTAAAGACGATGAAAATTTACAGCAAAAAATTGATGAGGTATGAGGAAACAAGGAACAGGGAAAAGGCAAGAAGAATTCATAATTTCTGGATAATAATTGATTTTAATTTTTATTTTTGGAGATGTCTATTAAAGATGAATTATAATTTTTAAACCTTGATTGGGAGCGCGATCGCAACTTTATCTTAGTTGTAATTAAACATTACAGGACTTACGCACCAACCACCATATCTAGTAGGGGCGAATGGCATTTGCCCCCTAGGGGTACCGTTTTATCTAAAGATTTGCGTAAGTCCTGATTACAGCGGTTTTCATTTCAGTAAACCACAGTAGGGACGTTGCATGCAACGTCCCTACAAGATTTTGGCTATGACGATGTGGTTCATTCATTTGAAAAGCGCTGTAATTAAAAAATTAAATCTTAATTTTAGGTAGGCAAAATACCTACCTTTTTGTTTGGCCATCTGTTGCTTAGAAAATATTGAAAATTGTGATAACAAGATAAAATAAAATCGACATCAAACCCAAAAATGATATTATAAATTCCGAAAAAAATAATAAAAGTTTAAATAATGAGTGTTTTCACGAGACTAGAATCTCAAGTTAGAAGCTATTGTCGATTGTTTCCTACAATTTTCACTAAGGCAGTAGGAGATAAATTAATTGATGAGAATGGAAACATTTACATTGACTTCTTGTCTGGTGCTGGCGCACTCAACTACGGACATAATAATCCTAAACTCAAAAAGCGTCTCCTGGAATACATTGAATCAGATGCTATTACCCACAGCCTCGATATGTTTACTTCTGCTAAACAGCAGTTCCTAGAAAAGTTTGAGGAGTTTATTCTCAAGCCACGAGAATTAGACTATAAGGTAATGTTTACAGGCCCGACAGGAACTAACTCTGCTGAAGCGGCTTTGAAATTAGCCCGTAAAGCTACTGGACGCAAAACAGTCATCTGTTTCACTAAAGGCTACCATGGACATACTTTAGGGGCACTTGCTGTTACACCTAACCCAGCCTATCAAAAGGATGTGGGTGTTAACCTTGATAATGTTTTAACTTTTCCCTTCGAGGATAAAAATGCCACCACGGACAATGGTCTCGATAAATTAGAAAAATTACTTGATGACTTAATTTCTAATCAGGACAAACCAGCAGCCATTATCTTAGAAACTGTTCAATCTGAGGGGGGAATTAATGTTGCTAGCGTTTCTTGGCTCAAACGCCTAGCCCAAATTGCTCAACAGCGAGAAATTTTACTAATTGTTGATGATATCAAAGTAGGTTGTGGTCGCACTGGTCCTTTCTTTAGTTTTGAACGGGCAGGAATTAAACCCGATATCGTTTGTCTGGCTAAATCTTTAAGTGCTTATGGAAACCCAATGGCTGTGGTACTAATTAGACCAGATATAGACTGCTGGAAACCTGGGGAACATAGTGGTACTTTCCGTGGTAACAATCTTGCTTTTGTCACGGCTACTGCTGCTATTGAGGAGTATTGGCAAACAGATGCTTTTGCTCAAGAAATAGCAGATAAAGGTGAGGTGATGCAGAAACGACTCCAAGAAATGATCGCTAAATACCCAGAATTAGGCGGCGAACACCGAGGATTAGGATTGATTCAAGGAATCGCTTGCCAACAAACGGGATTAGCCAAAAAAGTTAGCCAGGAAGCTTTCCAACGAGGCTTAATCTTTGAACCAATGGGAGTTAACAAAGAAGTGATTAATCTGCAGTCTACACTTACCATTGATATTGACACCTTAAACCAAGGATTAGATATTTTAGATAAAAGTATTGCTGCAGCTATTTCAAATTGACTCACTTAAACCTGTTATATCATGTCCGGATGAACAGGTATAAATAAATTAGGGAAAAGTCAGGAGTCGTAGGGGCAAACGGCCGTTTGCCCCTACAGGAATCAGCAGGGAAAAGGAGGAAGTTTTTTTGATCACTAATTATCCGCACATGATATTAAGTTTTTGCTACTTCTAAAAGTTCTGCCAACACTTTACCATGAAATTCCCAAGGAAAAGTCTCAATGGTAAAACCAGGCAACCCTGTATCTCCATCAATTGCTGCTTCCTCATTAACCAGAGTAGTTAAAATCTGTTTATCCATCTCTAAAGTTAATCCCTTAGTTAAGGATTCTTTCCAGTCAGGACGCAGCAAAGCTAGGGCAATCAGTAATCCCATGGCTCCCCAGTTTGAGACACCGCATATTATCGGGTAATTGCAAGGAATATTACAGGCAATTATTTCTCCACGCTTAATCGTTTTGGCGATTAGCTCTGGAGAAAGGGTTGCCATACCTAACTCATTGCCCAGATCGCCAATACCGATAGAAATAATTTCACTGAGAGTAAATAACAGATGCAAAGGAGCAGTATGAGCAGTAATATCCTTCCCACTTACATTGCGGACAGTACCATCAGCACTTGGGCCTGCTCTTTCAATGGCAATAACATGAGAGACAGGGGGAGCAGCACTTTTCCATAACTTAATAATCTCAGCAACAGAAGCATCTTCTCTACTCACCGCATCTACAGGAACCACATCATAAGCAACATTAGGAGATATTCCGGCTGCCCTCGCTGCCGTTTCCACAGACTTCAGACATAAAGGATCTGTAACTAGACGCACCGGAATCCCTACTCTTTCCAGTCCTGCTGCTAAATGGGCGCAACCAATGGGACCATCATTTTCTGCTGCTGGAGGAGTTCCATGGGGAATAAAAAAGCCTGTCATAATGGCTACATGGGGGGATGGATGTTCGGCGATGGAACGAGCAGCACCAAGTAATCCCCCCTTAGCAGCTTCCACAAGTGGCTGGATACCATGACCGATATCTCGTCCACAGATGTTTTCAATTTTTTCAATCTGGGTTAAGACTTCTGGAGAATTTTCTGAAAGAATATTCATTTAGCTGCTGCTCCTGAAACGACTAATTTTTGAGAAGTTGTGGGCTGCATAACTTCTTGAACAGTATCTTCTAAAATAGTCAGCCCCTTATCTAATATTTCTTCGGAAACGGTTAAAGGCGGAAGACATCGAATTACTTGACCTTTGGCCCCGGCTGTTTCCATAATTAGCCCATTGGCAAAAGCTTTGCGAATAATTCGATCGGCTATATTACCATCTTGGCAGTCTAATCCCTGAATCATACCCCTACCTCTTACAGAAAAACCTGCTTCCTGATAGTTTTTGGCCATTTTTTCTAATCGGGATTTCATAATTGTTCCTTTATGTTTGACAGCAGAGGACAAACTGTCATCTTGCCAGTAGATATCCAAGGCAGCCTTAGCAGTAACAAAGGCTAAGTTAGGTCCTCTGAATGTGCCACTGTGTTGACCAGGTTTCCATCTATCTAATTCTGGTTTTATTAATACCAATGAGAAAGGCAAACCAAAACCACTCAAGGATTTGGAAAGGGTGACAATATCAGGAGAAATGCCAACTTCTTCAAAACTAAAAAAGGAACCTGTCCGTCCGCATCCCACTTGAATGTCATCAGCAATTAATAGAACATTATGTTGGCGACAGACTTTTTCCAGGGAGCGCAACCACTCGAAACTAGCCACATTAACTCCACCTGCTCCCTGAATTGTTTCTACGATTACCGCTGCTGGCAGTGATACACCACTACCTACGTCAGAAAGCACTTTGTCCAAATACTCTGTCGTATCAATATTTGACCCCAAATACCCATGATATGGTATAAAGGTGACGCCAGTGGTAGAGATTCCGGCTGCTGCTCGCTGGGAAGCTTTGGCTGTTGTTGCTAAAGAACCCAGAGTTACGCCATGATAGCCATTGGAAAAGGCAATCACCGTTTCCTGTCCAGTTATCTGACGAGCTAATTTGAGAGAAGCTTCTACAGCATTAGTTCCTGTAGGTCCGGGAAACTGAATTTTGTAATTTAATTCCCTAGGTTTGAGGATAATCTCTGCAAATGCTTGGATAAATTCTTCTTTGGCCACGGTGGCTAGATCGAGTCCGTGTATTATACCATCAGACGCTAAATAATCTAATAGTCTTTGTTTAATTTGTGGGTTATTATGTCCATAATTAAGAGTCCCCACACCACAGAGAAAGTCAAGGTACTGACGACCTTCTCGATCTTTGATAAATGCTCCTTGTGCTGTCTTAAATACCGTGGGAAATAAACGGCAGTAACTTCGCACATTGGATTCTAATTGATTGAAAATTTCCATAAGATTATAATTGTTTTTTTATGGCATCTTGTCCTCAAAATGCCCAAAGCATCTGTTATATCAATAAAATTTGCAATTAGGACTTACGCCAAGGTATCATATATATATTTAAAAAACTACCAGTGCAATAGTTTTGAATGCTATATACATATGGTCTCTGCGTAAGTCCTAGCAATCTAGAATCATGGGGAGCTATAGTATAGATATAGCTCCCCCAAATATCTGAAAAATTCAGATTATCTTAACCTAAAAAGATACGTTCTAGTAATCGAGTTGGATCGTTGTAGGTTGTTCTTGAATGGAGCATAGACCGATTATCCCAAAGCAATAATGAGTATTGTTCCATCAATATTGCCAAGCGATTTTCTTCAAAATACTTGAGAAGGCGATCGGATATTTCTGCTAAAAATGGATCTGGGGTAAATGGGATGAGATTATCTGGATTAGGACTGTAGTCACCATGTGTAATGTAGTTGCAAGAGAATCTCAAAGTAGGCTTGTTGCCATCATAAGAAAGGATAGTATGAGTTGCTCCTTGGGTACGACTAGCATGGACTCCTATAGTAGCTCCAAAATAGTGCTGAGTCTCCATGAGTTTTTTCTTTTCTGCTTCTGTCAGAGTATTGACGAATCCCTCTACATAAGCTAAAGTAGTTAGTCCTCCACCGCAATCAGCAGGCTTTTTACACCAAAGTGCTAAGTATTTTGGCGGATTAGGATAATCGGTGGCTTCAGTATGAGGAAGCAAACGCTTCTTACCACGAGCATCAGAAAAATTCAGAAGTTCCGGCTCATATTTAACATGGAAGATTGGTTTGCCATATTGCAGCATGAAATCTTCACCAGTGACCAATTTAGTAAATTCTTGCCAGTCAAAGTTGGCATCTTTAGTTTCAAGGTAGATAAAATGCTTTTCTTCTAGTAGTTGCTGATATTCAGAAATCAATTCAGTTGAAAACTTAGCAACATCTGTTTTGGAAATAGTGAACATGATTTAATAATTGCCTCCTTATAAATGGCGGTACAATAGCCACATTAAATTTTTCCTCCTTTGTTGCGTTGCACAAAGGAAGTAGATGGGATAAAAATCACAGTGCGTGGGACAAAGAGTGGGCACTAAGCACAATATATGAGTAAATCCAAGTCTAAGTCCATTTACTGTGTCTGCGACTACTCTAAATACAAGATACTTTTAAACCACATAGGGAGTCTGAACCTGTGGGTAAGTGCTGAAGTATATAGAGTAGTGGGTTGATCGCGACAAGACAGAAGGTGAAGGATCATCTAAATCACCTATATAACCCATTTGGAATTTATGAAATGAGTTTTTTGGCAGACTTAACCTTAGATGCCGTTAATATTATAATAAACTATCTGATCCAAAGCTAATTGCGTAATGATTTCTTCTGATATACAAAAAACAATTGGTTCAATTTATTGTGTTGGCCGTAATTATTCTGACCATGCCAAAGAACTGAACAATCCAGTACCAAAAGAGCCTATAATTTTCACAAAATCGCCAGCTTGCATTGTCCCATTTGCAGGAAAGATATTTTTACCCGATCATTTAGGACGATGCGATTATGAAACTGAGATTGCAGTACAACTTGGCAGTGACTTGTATCAAGCAGAGCAAAATCAGGTCTTAGAAGCACTTCGTTATGTTGGTATTGCTTTAGATTTGACTCTTCGTGATAAGCAAAATGAACTAAAGGCTAAAAAGTACCCTTGGGACTTAGCAAAAAGTTTTGTGAACGCTTGTCCATTGTCAAAATTTCGTCAGTTGGCTTCCAGCCAAGAAATAGAAGAACTGGAAATCAAACTTGAAGTAAACGGTGAAGTTCGCCAACAAGGTTCTACTAAACAGATGCTATTTTCTATTCCCGATTTGATTACTTTTATTAGTCAGCACATACCACTACGTTCGGGGGATGTGATTTTAACTGGTACTCCAGCCAACGTTGGACCACTTAAAAACAATGACTATTTAGTTGCTTTTCTGAACCAGGAAGCTATTGCAGAAGCTGAGATTGTCAGAATCTGAAACTAATTACTTAACTTTCTCACACAGGAAAAAAGACCAGCCTAAATCATTAGCTGCGATTGCTTCCTGGGTCTTTTTAAAAGCTGCTCCCAGTTCTGGATAGCCCTCCTGAGCTAGCTCAGAGACTAACTCATAGCTTTTGTGCAGGTGTTCGCTCATGTCTTTTACCTGCAAAACTTTAAATCCAATTTCAGTTAGTTTCTTCGCGTAGGTTTCTGGACTAAAGGTTGGTTCAAATAAAAGCCGATCGTAAACATACTTGCGGCTATCCTCACTGATTTCGTCTCCTGGAGTAACTAAGTCATCAAACAAAAAGATACCACCTAGTTTGAGAACTCGGTGGGCCTCCGCTAGAGCCGTACTTAATTCTGGGATATGATAAAGTGCTCCTTGACTCCAAGCATGGGTAAAGGAATCATTATTGAAAGGTAGATTAGTAGCTGATTCTTTTTGGAAACTGACTCTTAGGGAGGGCAAATCACTAACTTGAGCTGTAGCATTTTCGATATAACTGCTACTTAGATCGATTCCTACTACCTCGCATCCTGTTTCTTGAGCAATTCGGATAGCAGATTTACCATTGCCACAAGCTATTTCCAGGACTTTGGATTCAGCAGTAATACCACTTTGCTCCAGCATATAGCTATCCCAACGTTGGCAAGCTGGTACAAAGTCTTCTGGACGAGCAGTGGCTAAATTCTCAAAATAGCCCCAGTGGAGACTGCCTTCTGGATCCCAAAAACTGCGAAAGCGTTGATCCCGTTGGCGATCGTCGAATAATGATTCAGTGTCAGCTTCTGTAAATTTAGTTTGTGCCATATTACTTCTGTATGATTAATGGTTTTTTTTACTATCAAAAATATATAGTATCTTAAAATGGAAATATTTTCAAGTAGTAGCACTTACTTTAAAGGGTGACAAGCAATCTGGAAGCTAGATAAAAGAAATTATTTTAATATTTAATTCAATAATTTTAGTCAAAGGAAACTCTTAATTTATAATTGAGAATAATACGATATATTACCTATTTTTTCAAGATAAAACTTGACAAAAGAGAGAAATTATGTAATTTTAATACTTTCTTGAAATAAGGCCAGTATTTAGCTAGCATGAATATTTTGATATAATAAAAAGTTTATAATAAAGCTAAAAGTCAAATAATTTATCTAAATTATGGAACCAATTAAATTCTTTCCTAATAAACCAGTTACTCCAAATAAGTTTGTCGGCAGAACATCTGAAATATACACAATTTTTGCCCAAATTAATAATCGTGGTCATGTGGCTATTTATGATAGTTCTGGCATGGATAAATCATCTTTACTAAAGTAAATAAAATCTCGTAATTTTTGGGATGAGAAAGGATTAAATTTTTCACAAGCTTTGATTGTTTATCACAACTGCGAGGGTTTATTTACAACAAATAATTTTTGGAAAGAAGTGTTAATTGAGTTAAAAAATAAAGCTGAAATTGATGCAAATTTACAATGCAAAATTGATGATTTATTAAAATTAGAAACAATAGAAATAAGAGATATACGACAGATTCTGAAGGAGATTGGGAAAAGAGATCAATTTTTATTATTACTATTAGATGATTATCATGCAATACTTCGTAAATTATCTTGTTGCAAGGACAGCGACGAATTGCTAAAACATGAGTTATTGAGCAGATTAGTAATTTTGTAGATTTGGAAAACTTTGTTTTTATTAAACTTTCTCTAAAAGATAAAAACTATATAACTATTGGAAAGTTGTTTGAAGAATTAGCAATAGAAATTAAGGATTACATAAAAAATCATCTTGAGATAGAAGAGAATAGTATTTCGTGTAATAACAATTCTGAATATCAAGATATATTAAAGTGGTTTAAGCCAATATTTTTGCCAGAAGTTTATGGAACACTAGGTGATAAAAATGTTGTTCTAATGTTAGATGAATTTGATAATTTAGATGATATTAATCAAGATAAAGCAAACAATTTTTACAAATATTTTAATCAGATAGTTGTTAGAAATAACAAGCTTTGTCTACTACCAGTTATAGGCAAGGCTGTTGAGGAGCTTTCTAAACATTTCCAGAACTCTTTTAGGCAAGTAACTTTGGAAAAAATTGCATTACTAAAAACTTCAGATGTTAAAAAGTTAATTATCGATCCAACGGCAAAACTCAAATATCAAGATGCAGCTATTGAGGCAATTCTCAAATTATCAGCTAATCATCCTTAATTTTACTCAAGTTTTATGTTTTAAATTATTTAACAATGCTAGAGCTAGAGATATATGGGAAGTTACTTATCAAGATTTAGAAAGTATTTTTGAAAAAGTAATTACTCATTGTCAAAGAGGATTAGCGTCTTTACTAAATTCATTACCAATATATGAAAAAGTTGTTTTTTTACAGTAGCAAAGTCTCAAGATATAGATAGTTTAACAGAGCAATTAGTAATTTTAGAAGATTATGGTGTTTTTGTAACGGATGCCTTCAAAACAGTGCTGATAAATTTGGAGAAATGGAATTTTTTAGAAAAGCAAAATTCTACTTCGCTAGAGGATTTTTATCAATTAATCGACAGCTCAAAGAAATATCTAAACTAGAACCAAACAACGAGCCAGATATTCTCTAATAAAATAGAGAACCTTTCAGGAGTAGAAGTTGAACTCGAAGCCTCAGCTAAACCAGTTTGGCAAGTTATCAAAACTATGATAGTTGCCAAAAATAAACAGAGATACCTAAAACGTGAGAACCATTTTTTACTTGTCATTTCAGTTATCAGTTATGAATTATCAGTATCTCAAATTGAGTTAGGAGGCAACAAAACTTAAAATTTACTTTGTTAAACTTTGGGATTATATCTTAAACAAATAGAGGTTACATAATCTAGAAATAAATTATAATAACCTTTTACTTATAGATAAGAATTACCCAAAAGTACATATAGAGTTCAAAAACTATAGCGCTATAGTTTGAAACCCTATTTATGTTATCTCTGCGTAACTCTTAATAGAATTACTATTGCTGTAATACATAATTTTCAAACCTTGGTTGGGAGTGCGATCGCAATATTATCTTAGTTGTAATTAAACATAAATTAAAAAATAAAATCTTGTTTCAGGTAGGTATTTTACCTGCCTTTTTCTTTAGCAATTTGTATTTTGACAAATATAAAAAAATATGATATACCAAATATTAAATTTAAATTGATAGGAAGCCCAATATTTGGCTACCAAAAATACTCTGATATAATTTCCAATTATATTCAAGCTAAAAATCAAGTAATTTATCTAACTTTATGCAGCAACCTAAATTCTTTCTTAGGGAAGCAGCAAAACGTTTAGTAGAATATGGCTTTATAGAAAAATAAGGTACAGGTTATAAAATTAAAGTAGAATTAGTTCGACTTTGGCTGTTGAATAATTATCCTTTATCTGATGAAGAAAAACTTTCAATTAAAGAAAATTTCCCAGACAAGTTGAATAATTATCCTTTATCTGATAAAAAAAGACTATCAATAAAGAAAATTTCCCAAACAAGTCGAAATATATCTAAAACAAATAACAATAACAAAATGGATACACAAGATGGAAAAAATAATTCTCAAGGACCTAACCAAGTTTATTCTTTTATCTCTTTATTGTCAGTATGTGTAGTTATTATTGCTGTTATTTCCCAATCATGGAATCGTTTTAGAATACCTCCTATATGTAATTATTTACTCACGGAAGTAAAGAGTAAAATAGCATCAGTGGCTTCAGAAGAGCAATTAGAAATTATCAACAAATTTATACAGGATAAAATTCAAAATGAGCAATGCCCTAGTTCCGATGAAGTTTATGGAGAATTTTATGAATTATTTTACCAGCATGGACAGGAAAAAGTTAAGAACACAAAATTTAAGGAAGCTATACAAACTTGGTGTTCTGTTACGGGTAACTATGGCAAGATAACTGAAGAGATAACTAAGTTAATTTCACCAAATAGTGGCTTGCTTAAAGCAGAAAAAAGAAAGTTAATTAATGAAATTTTTAAACAAAATCAGTCAGAAAATAAATGTCCTAGCTATTCACTTGACGATCAACAAAACAAAAAATATTTGTTCCAGCAATTAGAACAAATAAATAAGTTTTATGACAAAAAAGCTAAAAGCCAAAGCAGTGAATATTATTATCAAGAAGCTGTCAGATCATATTGTCAAATATCAAATCATTATTCTCAACTTCCTCAGATTAAACTACGTCTAGAAGATTGGTATAAGGATGAATTTGAGGTATTGATATTGCGTGAACAAAGAGAAGAAATAATCAATACACTCAACAAAATAGGGAAAAATAATTGCCCAGCATTTCCAGATATTTAATTAATTTTAATCAGCTCTAGGAGTTTTTTTTAAACAGCATAAGTTAAGTCCGAAAAAGTCGAAGCACCATTAGCTAAAGTTGTTTTACAATTTATCAAAACTATGATATTCGCCAAAAATAAACAGAATTAGATATGAATTATAATTTTCAAATCTTGATTGGGAGCGCGATCGCAAGTTTATCTGAAGTTTAAATTAAATATAAATAAAAAATGAAATCTTGTTTTAGGTAGGCATTTCCCTTGACTTTTTATTTAGCATTTAGCAATTTGTAGCTTGACAAAGATTAAAAATTTTGCTAATCATACACAGCTAAAATCTAATCCAGAAAAGCCCAATAGACTTCACATATAGTTACCAAGATTCAAAGTCTGTTACGTGGTAACAATTATTTTTCTCCCCACACTCCCCACACTTCCCACACTCCCCACACTTCCCACACTCCCCACACTCCCCACACTTCCCACACTCCCCAAAACTCAGCTACCTTTAATTTTTTGCTATAGTTAAAAACTATACAGTAATCCTAAATAAGTTGTGATAAATCAAAAAGTAAATAAAAAAAATTAAACTCTCACTTGTTCCCAGTTAAGTATTCATTAATTACCTAAAAAGAATGAAACTTTGTCCGGGAATAAAATTAGGATTGCTATAGTAAAATCAGAAATAAAATAATTTATTTAAGTTATGGTTATGCCAGCAAATAAATTCTTTCCTAATAAACCTGTTCCCCCAGATAAGTTTGTCGGCAGAGAATACGAACTCAACACAATTTTTGACCAAATTATTAATCGTGGTCTTATTAGTATTCATGGTAGCTCTGGTATAGGTAAAACATCTTTACTTAACTATATAAAATCTCCTCAATGTTGGGAAGAAAGACAATTGGATTTTTCGGAAGTTTTTATTGTTTATCACAACTGTGAAGGTTATATATTTACCATAAATAATTTTTGGAGAAGAGTTTTAGAAGAACTAAAAAATCAAACTCAAGACTATGAAGATTTGCAAATTGAAATTGATCGGTTATTAGATGATGAAATAAGAATAAGTAGTATACGACAAATTCTCAAAAAGATTGGGGAAAAAAATAAATTTTTATTATTGTTATTAGATGATTATCATGCAATTATTCGTAGAAAAGAAGAGTATGAAAAAGACTTTGAAAAGTCTAAAGAAATGGAAGAGTTTTTAAGTGGAATGCGTAATTTGGCTGTTCATAGTAAAGAAAGTCAATATTTCTCAAATGTTGTAACTACCTTTCAAAAATTACATGAATTAGGTCCAACAATTACTCGTGCAGGTTCTCCTTGGTATAATCATTATTCCTATTTGCCTTTAAAACCTTTTAGTAAAAAAGATATTAATAATTATTTTTTTAAATCTGATAGTCATTTCTTTATTTCAATTCCGGAAAATATCTATGAAGAAGAAGTTTTAGAAATGACTGGTGGGTATCCAGGTTTACTTCAATTTACAGGGAATGTATTTTCCCGCTTTGATTCAGCAGCTCTTGATACTTTAAATAAAAAACTAACAGGTTATGCTGACCAAATTTTTCAGGAGATTGTCAATACACAGCTAAGAGATTATGCTGACGACTTTTTTCAGGATA
This sequence comes from Okeania sp., assembly GCF_035285525.1. Taxonomy (GTDB): domain Bacteria; phylum Cyanobacteriota; class Cyanobacteriia; order Cyanobacteriales; family Microcoleaceae; genus Trichodesmium. Next base: position 17,328 of record NZ_JAYKGW010000006.1, read on the forward strand.
TTTGGAAAAATATCCAAGAGGATGAGCAAAAAATTTTGAAGTTAATTGTCATAGACATTTCTAAAGGTGATGTAGGAGGAAAACATTATTCTGTTGATGGTATAGACAAAGAATTTATTCGTAATCGTAGCGTATTGGATGGTCTTCAAGAAAAAGGATTGATCTATAAACTTGTGCCAGGAAATAAATATGATTTTTCTTCTTCTTTAATGAAAGACTTTGTTAGGGAAAAATTTGAAGAGAATGAAGATAACAAAGTTGCCAAAGCTACAGATCGAGAGATATTAATGAATTTATTGATTACTAAAATTACTAGGGGAAAATGGGAGCAAGTTAAAGAGAATATACAGCCTGTAATTAATTTTCTGCAACCTCTTACTAAAACCTTTAATGGAGATGTTAAGGAATGGGAAGGCGAATAATAACAAATATTTAGGGTTGGCTGAAAAATTATTTTTAAGGAGATGGGGAGATGGGGAGATGGGGAGATGGGGAGATGGGGAGATGGGGAGATGGGGAGATGGGGAGATGGGGAGATGGTGAATATAAGCCTCTAATTCTAGCTTTTTCCCTATTTCCCCTCCTGGGAGGGGTTAGGGGTGGGTTGACTCCTGACTTACTTCTTTGGCATAAAAACACACCTTTGTAAAGATACGATTAGGGGTTCTATGGAAATCGTAAATTAAGTTGCCAGATTTTACAATAGGGGTTGGCTCTTCAAATTTTTTGGTGTTTGGGTTTGGAGACTAAACTCCTACAGTTTTTTCTCAGTAATTATCCGGACATGATATAATTTAATATTTAGTTTCTCAAGCTCCTCAAGAAGGCAGAAGGTAGAGGGTAGAAGGCAGAAGGAAAAGAAAGCTTCAAAGGGAAAAGGCTTTTTTCTCAGTAATTATCCGGACATGATATAATTTAATATTTAGTTTCTCAAGCTCCTCAAGAAGGCAGAAGGAAAAGAAAGCTTCAAAGGGAAAAGGCTTTTTTCTCAGTAATTATCCGGACATGATATAATTTAATATTTAGGGTTTCTTAAAATCATCAGGAAGGTAGAGGGTAGAAGGCAGAAGGAAAAGAAAGCTTCAAAGGGAAAAGGCTTTTTTCTCAGTAATTATCCGGACATGATATAATTTAATATTTAGGGTTTCTTAAAATCCTCAAGAAGCCAGAAGGCAGAAGGAAAAGAAAGCTTCAAAGGGAAAAGGTTTTTTTCTCAGTAATTATCCGGACATGATATAATTCAATATTTAGGGTTTCTTAAAATCCTCAATAAGCCAGAAGGCAGCTATGCTGAAGGCAGAAGGAAAAAAAGCTTTAAAGGGAAAAGACTTTTTTCTCAGTAATTATCCGGACATGATATAATTCAATATTGAGGGCTTGCTGATTAAATCTACAGCAAATTTCGGACCAGTGATTTACAGGGTAAATTGTGGAAATATTGTATTGCCAGCATCTTGCCCCCTTATGTGTACCTCACGAGCAACGGAAAGCGCTGTAAAACTATTAATAGACAAAGCTTAAAGGCTTTTTACGGTAACAAAAAGTGTCAAAAAACTACTAAATTAACCTGGAAAATAGTTTCTTAAAATCCTGAAGTATAACCATCTTTTTGTTTTTGATTTCCTGTTCCTTTAAACCTAGAATTTTGTACCTCATCAATATGAGAATTACCGAAGAATTCAATGATTAAATGATTAAATGATTAAATGATTAAATGATTAAATGATTAGGGTTTTGAAGCCTCCCCTTTAAAAGGGAAAAAATCAATTTTTTCCTTTGATTCAATCCTCTTCCTTTTAGGGATAAGTAATTATAAATTATCCATTATTGAATATACTTTTGCAAATTACAAATAATTCCTTATACCAAATTAATTGTATAAATTTATAAGCCAAATTAATTACAATTTCTACTATAAATCTCCAATCTTATCGATAAATTATCAATTATTTTTCTCTGTTCCCTCTCTCAACTAGGAAATTAATTTGGCACGACTACTTAAATTTAGTTAGGGTTGGCGCTCAAAAGTCTGATGGTTAAGGTAGGAAGTATGTAGGGACGTCCTTATGCAACTTCCTGACAAAGTTAGGATAAACGGGGAGTTGTAGAAGAAGTGGTTATTAATAAATCCCCCTTATTGTTTCTGTCATAATTATCCTAAAATCCTCACTTTTTCCGCTCCATAAATCCAAAAGCTGGTACTTTTACGGTTCCCGATAAATCAGCCCGTAAAATCCTGCAAACGTTTATCTGTCAATGCTTTTATGTTTAATCAGCCAGCCCTAGTTATTTTGATGAAAAATTATTATAATATTAGTTTATTTGCCCAATTTTATAACCATAAAACTGATAGTAATCATACATGATTTGTCATAGAAAAATGCATATATTTGTTCTATTAACCCAAACATTAATGGGATTTATCAATGCAACTTCTACAAGAAAATTTGAGATTGCTATATGAGAATAAAAATTTAGAAAAGAAATAGTTCCTTTGTATAAAACCTAAAATAAAATTGTTTCGAGTTTGATTATTTAAATAACAATAGTTATAAATTATAATAAAGCTTCGACTTAGTTGACAAGCTGCATTATAACGCAATATAATATAGTGGTTATCTCAACCAAGAATATAATGAAATTTGTCAAACCTAAAACATTGACTTAATCAAATAATAACGTATAATGTTTGGATAAGCATACTATGAAACAGGGTGTACTCAGCCGGACAAAAAATATATTTGACAACTTATTTAGCCAAAAACTATGGTACGATTGTCATTATAATTTAGGAAACTGCTGTATTTCCGAAAAAATCTTAACTCTAGGGAATTTGGGATATGGCCTTTCTAAGTTCATCGCTAAATTAATTACAGCTTGCTGATTAAATCTAAAAGTATTACCAAATAAAGGTTTTAGCCTTTTTAAGTTCTCAAAAAGTGCAAGTTTTTCGGTAGCTCTGGTACGGTTCCCGAACAATCAAAAAGGAGCGCATTTTGGGCGCATAGTTGGGCAAAAAAAAATACACTCCCTATCCTTTCTATCTCCCCATCCCCCGATCTCCCCGTTTCCCCATCTCCTTAAAAAGATTTTCTCAGTCAACCTTAATTACATTTTGACCAAAAAATAAGGTCTCAAGCTTCCCTTTTCCAAGGGAGGAAAAATATTCGATTCAGCATTTCCAGTCTGTGGGTTCGGTTAGAGGTACTGTTAACTAATAACCAGAAATGATTCCTAGTTTACTGTGCCGTCTCTTAACTAAATAATCGGAAACAATTTTAATCACGCTATAATCATGGCGGAATAACAGTTTTAAGGACAATCAGCGATACCCAATAAATGGGTAAAGTTGAGTGCATTTTTATCTACTTTTTTGCGTTTTTGACAAATCATTGCATACTACGATAAATACAGAGTATCAGGGTGTTTGCTATTAGGGTGTTTCGTAAAAATAAGTATTTCGTTTTTGAGGTAGTTTATTAAGAATTATCAAATATGGGTGCTGTTAAAAAATAATCTGTAGTAAACTGACGCACCTCAAAATCTAGGTTGGGCTTCGATTCCTTAACCCAACTAAACCTTACTGATGTTGGGTTTAGTTTCATGGTTTGCTTTGCTGCGCAATGAAGTTCACAAACAACCCAACCTAGATATATTTATCCATTTTAGATGTGTCAGTCCAGCAAGTTTCTAGGGTGCATTTTTGCGCTTCGCAAAGCTTTCCTATGGAATGCTGCGCAAACGTTTTTCATGTCGCGTTTCATATCAGCGACAGTCGAAAAGCGAAACCGCGAAGAGCCGACATGAAAAGACAACTTAAATTAAGACTAAGAAAGGAATTTAGCAATCCGTCGTCACGCACCGCTTTAGATGTGTTAGTCCACTACGTCATATTGCTCCATTTTTAGATGTGTTAGTCCAGTAACTTGAATTTTTGCTGCACTTTACTTCATCTTTGGTCTTTTACTGATAGTATTTTTTATTTCCTAGAAATTTTTTTACCTTTAATCAACATGAACTATAATCAACTAATCAATCCTTACGTTATGAACTATAACCAACTAATCAATCCTTACATTTTTGGTAAGCCAATTTATGAAAAAGAAAAGTTATTTGGTAGAGAAAATACGATTCAAGAAATTCAAAATAATCTTGAAAATAATGTCAAAATAACTTTATTGCACGTCCAAAGACGTATTGGTAAAACTTCATTAATAACTTGTTTACCTCAGTTTTTCACTGAAGAAGAAAATAACTATAAATTTGTTACTTTTTCATTTCAGGGTCATAAAGATAAACCAATTCCGGAAATTCTCAATTATCTGGCTGATGATATTGCTGCTACTATTGATGGACTTCCGAAACAAGTCAGGGAAGAAGCTAATAGTTCATACAACTTTTTTCAGATTTTTTTACCCAGGATTATTAATGAATATTTATCAGGTAAAACTCTGGTTCTTCTCCTAGATGAATTTGATGTTTTAGAAGAAGATAGAACCATATCCGATCGGGGAAAAAAGTTATTTGAAGAGTTAGAAAAACTTGTTAAGCAAGAAGAAAAACTATTTGCTATTCTGGTTTTTGGTAGACCTTTAAATGATGTTATTTATCTAGAAGAATTTTTACAAAAAAAAGAGCAAAAGACTGTAGAAGTTGGTTTATTGGATAAGGAGAGTACAGAAAATTTGATTGTGCAGCCAGCTTTGGGAATGCTAAGATATCAACCAGATGCAATTGATGCGATTTGGCAATTATCCGCAGGTCATCCTTCTATAACACAATTATTATGCTTTAATATTTTCAAATATTGTCGAGAAAAAAAAATAAGAAAGGTAACAGATACTCATGTTTCCTTAATTGTAAATCAAGCGATCGCAGAGGGCGAAGCATTATTAAATAGTTTTCTAGAACCTTTAGAAGATGATGAAAAACTATTTTTTCGGGCAGTAGCAGAAATTCAAGAAAGTTCTGGAAAAAATCAACTGCAAACTATAATACGAAGTTGGCAGTCTATAGGAAAACGTTTGGTTGAAGAATATGGCTTTTTAGCAGAAAAAGAAGATCAAACAGGTTATCAAATTAAAGTTGAATTTGTTCAGCTCTGGTTGATAAAGTTCCATCCTTTATCTCAAGAAGAAAAGTTGCAAATGCAGAAATTTCCGGAGATAAATAATAACAATTATGAGCCTAAATCAGCAGTAAATAATCATGCTCAAAAACCTAATCAAATTTATGTTTTCTTTTCTTTGTTGTTAGTAGTTGGAATTTTTTCTGTTGTTATTATCCAATCATTATCTGGTTTCAAAAGACCGGCTATTTGCAATGATTTACTGAAGCAAATAAATAGCAAAATATCATCAGGAACTTTAGCAGAAAGATTGGCAGTTATCAATAAATTTAGAGAGAAGAAAAATTTGGATAAAAAATGTTCTAATTCTGATGAAATTTATGGAAATTTTTATGAGTTACTTTTTATGTATGGGCAGGAAGAAATTGAGAATAAAAAATTTGAGGTAGGGATAAAAAATTTATGTTCTATTAGTGATGAATATAGCGAAAAAACTCAAGAATATATCAATACGTTAATTGGCTCGGGTAGTAGTTTGTCTAGAGAAGAAAAAAGAAAGTTTATTGATCAAATTATTCAACAAAATCAAGCAGAAAATAAATGCTCTGCTTATTCATTTGATAACGAAGCAAATAAAAATAATTTGTTTCAGCAACTACAACAAATAGATAAGTTTTATAATGAACAAGGCAAACAGCAAAGTAGTAACTATAATTATTCAGAAGCTGTCACATCATACTGTAAAATATCAAAGTATTATTCTCAAATTCCTCAGATTAAACAACAATTAAGAGATTTGTATAATGATGAATTTGGGGGACTTATATTGCGTAAAGAAAAAGAGGAAATGATTAATACACTCAAGAAAATAGGTGAAAATAATTGTCCAGCATTTCCAGATGTTTAAGAAAATCGACTTCTCCAGAAAAGAGGTTTGGTCTCCAAATCCATTGGTGCTTGGGTTTGGAGACCAAACCCCTACAGTTTTTTCTCACAAATGATTTCATATTACCTTAGCTAAAGTTTCCTACTGTGGTTTACTTTATTTTAGGGGGGTTTGGAGACCAAACCCCTACAGTTTTTTCTCACAAATGATTTCATACTATGAGGAGTTACACAGAAACTGGGTTTATCAACTAAATGTCCTGGTTTTAACAAAAATATCACAGTAATAAACCCGGTTTCTCGGTCGCCTTGCGTATTACTACTTTAATGTGGTAACTTCATCTGTGGAATGTGGATTTTGAGAATTTACCCAAAAACCATCACTACCTTCTATTTCCTCTCTAGGTGTAACTCTGATTCCTTGTCTAGCGATCATAGTAATTTTATCCAACAAATTTCCTTTGTTGGATAATTTTCTCTTTTTCCCAATAATCATGTCAAAACTGTACAAAATTACACCAATGATTATCCAAACTATCCAACTCAAAACAAAAATGAAACCGAAAATAATTAACCATCCTAATATTTGAGAACCTAGTTGACCTAAAATATTATAACTATCTTTATACGGTATACTATCTCTGAGACTCCAGAATACAGCTATAGTACCCCAACCTCCACAAAAAAGATGAACCGGAATAGCTCCTACTGGATCGTCAATTTTCAGAGACCTTAAAAATATTTTACCTGCAACCACAAGAACTCCACTAACAGCTCCTATAAGAATCGCAATAGGAACATCAATATAACCAGAACAACCAGTGACTCCAACTAAACCCCCTAAAATACCATTAATCAGTGATGTAAGTTCAGGTTTTCCGCTTTCTGGGTTATTTTCAAATACTTGAGACCATAGACTGGTTACAGGAGTTGCTAATATAGCAACTATACCACCTGTGGCTGCGGACATGATAGTTGTAATGATGGTATGACCAACTTCTTCCAGCTCAGTAGTTGAACCACCATTAAAACCCAACCAACCCAACCAAAGTATAAAACATCCAAGGGTAGCAGATGTTAAGTTGCTGGAGTCAGTAAAATAGTTTTGATTCTCAAATTTCCGAGGTAAGGGTTCCCGTGGTACACGACTATCTAAATCTTCTTGTGGATCGTACCCAAAGCGATTCCATCTGGGTTTCAGTATTATAGCGCCAACTAAAGCAGCGGTTCCTCCCACAGTATGGACAACAGTAGCTCCAGCAAAATCTACAAAATTAAATAGTTGGCTTAACCAACCATATTTTGACCATACCCAATGACCAATAATAGGATATAGAAATGCTACTAAGATAAAACTAAACCAGAAAAATCCCCAAAACCTAATTCTTTCTGCTACAGAGCCAGAAACAATAGTAGCTGCAGTGGCAGCAAATGCTAATTGAAAGAAAAACAGAGATGTGATCGAACGTCTGGGAAACTGACTTTGCAAACAGGAAAATCCTGTCTCAGGAAAACTTAGGGGATTTTCATCTTTTTTTGGTAATAGAATAAATTGTGATTTTTCCTCCAACTCATTATATTCGGTTGTGGGAGAAAAATGCCCCCAATAAGTTACTATGGGTGGGCTATTTTCATTGACATCTTCTCCACAAGAATAGTTTGAGTTATCGCCAAACATCACACCAAAACCAAACGTCCAGAAAGCGATCGCTGCTACACAAAAAACTATTAAATTTTTTGCCAATACATTAATAGAGTTTTCTTTGCGACACAAACCATCTTCTAGGAGAGCAAAACCAGAATTCATAAAGAATACTAAAGCAGCAGCTAATACCAGCCAGATATTGTCTACGGCGGCAAAATCATTAATATTATCATTAGCTAAAGCTGTTTTGCCAGTTATTAAAACTATGATAGTTGCTAAAAATAAACAAAGATACCTACAATGTGAAAACCAATTTTTATCTGTCGATTTGCCTAACATGAAAACTCCATCATTTCAGTTATTAGTTACCGAAAAACTAAGGTATAAAGCCTCTCCATTCGACCAATAAAATAAAAAAAGTTCCTTTTAGCTAATCCTCTTCTTTATAAGAAGAGGTAATTATTAATTAAATAATTCAGCTTAAAAGCCTCCCTATTTAAACTATGCTTTACCCAAATATTTCTTAATATAAAACCTGGGCATTATTGACAAGTTATGGATAAGTCGTTTGAGAGGCTTTTTCAGCAGAAAAAATCTGTGGAAAAATACACAACCCTGGTTCGTAGAAGTAGAATGAAATCACCCTGATCCAAAAGTTAAGATTCAATAGTTTTCTCAACAATTAAAACAATCTTTTAGTAATGTTTTCTAGTAGAATGAAATGTCCCTGATGCAACAGTTGAGATTGCTTAATAGTTTTCTCAACAATTAAAACAATCTTTTAGTAACATTTTCTAGTAGAATAGGACTTACGCAAAATAACGTAATTCCGTCAGTGCTAGCGATAGCCTTTGCGGAGCATGACCTCAGGAAAGCAATCTCAGATTCCCAATACTCGTTCCTTATGCATAAGTCCTGTAGAATAAAATGTCCCTGATGCAAGAGTTGAGATTATTTAATAGTTTTCTCAACAGTTAAAAAACGTTTTTATATATTAATATTTGGGAGCTTACCTTAAAAAGGTAATATTGTCAATGGATATTTTCATATTCTTAGGAGTTACCCATAAACACTATTGTTAGTGAATTGTTTCAGCTAAAACTGTGAAATAGATTTTTGTTTCTAGGTGTCTTTTTCTCCCCACCCCTTCCCATACTTCCCACACTTCCCATCTAATTGACCATTTTAAAACTAAACAATGCAGTAGTAGATTGACAAACCTTAAACCCAACAAAAATGTTGCTCCCCGACTTCCCAAATGCAAATGCACACTCATTAGCTGTCTCGGTCCAGTAGGCTGTGTTTCGCTGCGCGACATGAATACACTCGCATTCCCTATACGAAAAAGCGCACAACGCACAACGCACCAAGACTCTATAGAACCCCTAAACTGATCTATAAAATTAGTGGGGGAGTGGGGGAGATAGTGTATAATAGAGGTATTTTTATACTTTTTTATCTATTCTATTTCTTGAAATCCTGACTCCTGTCTTTAAATCCTCACTTTTGCAAAGATACGCTTAGGGGTTCTATATATATTGCCTTTCGGTAAGTCCTTTCCACAATTAATAATTAACAATTAATAGTTAATTATTAGGGTTTGCGCTTTTTCAGTCTTTTAATAGCAGGGAGAATCCAGAATCCTGTAATCCTGCAATCCAGGAGTCAGGAGAATTACACAAGAGGTAGGAGGAAGAATTATCAAAGTGATTTACGGTTCCCGAAAAATCGGCTAATTATGGCAGAAAATCCTAGACTTTTGAGCTTGAGAGGCTTAAAGGCTGATACTTTTGACCTACCTAAAAATGCTAAAAGGTTTATCTGTAAAGACTTTCATCTTTAATCAGCCAGCCCTAATTACCTCTTGTTATAAAAAACCAGAATTGAGAAAAAGTTGATTCGCTAGGTTATATAACACTTACGGAGCAACCATACATATGGTGCTTAAAACCCCATACGCAATCGTTAAAAAACTCTATATACAGTACCAGTACCTTTGCGTAAGTCCTGTTATAATGAGTGGCTAAGTGATTTGTTAGTGATAAAAATTTTGTTAAGGGGGTAATCTTGGACAATATTTTTGAGCCAGAATCCGGCAAATTTGGGCTAGAATTTGGAGACCCCATGTTAGCTGGGATAAATGAAACTAATAATGAGTTGCGATTTGCTAGTGGTACAGAATCGAGTGTAGCTAGCTCGGAGCTAAAAATTGAAAATATAGATACAGGCAATGATGATTTATTGTTGCCTCAGAATACCCCGGGAAAAGTGGGTTTAACTAAGTCTGAAGAGTCACAAAAGAAGACCTCAACCGATAAAGAAGACTCACTAACAGGAAAAGGGAATGATGTAGCTGAACAAGTCGATACCCTAACTGGTGAGACATCTAATGAAATAGAAATACAAACTAGGTCTGCTAAAAAAGATAAAGCAGGTAATAGCCGGAAAAAAGCCTATAACTTCGGAGTCTTGAATGATGATGAGAAGTTAAAAGAATATGTAGGTAGGTCAGACAAGAAAGACTATTATAAGTTCAAAGTTAAGGAGAAGACAGATGTAGATATTGATTTGCGTGGTCTCAGTGGAAATGCAGATTTGTATTTGGAGAATAATAAGGGTAAGGTTCTGGAAAAGTCTACCAAAAGTGGCAAGAAAGCAGAAAACATTGAGCGCACTTTAAACCCAGGAACTTATTATGTGAGAGTGCAGCCAAAGGGTAACGCAAATGCTAATTACACTTTGAGTTTGGATGGTAAGTTGCCAGATATCGCCGGTAATAGTCTGAAGAAGGCTCACAACTTGGGAGTGTTGAAGGATGATGAACAGTTACAGGAATTTGTCAGTAAGTTAGACAAGAAAGACTATTATAAGTTCAAAGTTAAGGAGAAGACAGATGTAGATATTGATTTGAGTGGTCTCAGTGGAAATGCAGATTTGTATTTGGAGAATAATAAGGGTAAGGTTCTGGAAAAGTCTACCAAAAGTGGCAAGAAAGCAGAAAATATTGAGCGCACTTTAAACCCAGGAACTTATTATGTGAGAGTGCAGCCAAAGGGTAACGCAAATGCTAATTACACTTTGAGTTTCGGTGTCGAGTCCCCCGATGAAAACTTACCATATTTATTAAGCACACCTCTTCTAGACCCTGAAGTTCAAAAAAATGATAACTCCTCCTTTGCTTTTACAACACCTGTAGACTTGCCTTCTAGTTTCGACTTGAGGGAAGAGGGTGCTGTAACCCCTGTGAGAGACCAGGGCAGTTACGGCTCTTGCTGGGCATTTGCCAGCTATGCCTCTTTAGAAAGTTCTATCCTTAAAGCAAGTGGAACTGAGGTCGATCTTTCTGAAAATCACCTGAAAAACCATAACGGATTTGAGTGGAGAATACCAGTAGGTGGTACCCAAGAACAGCCAGGAGAAGGCGGTAATCATAGTATGAGCATCGCTTATTTGAGTCGCGGTGATGGTCCGGTTAACGAAGCCGACGATCCTTACAAAGAATATAAAGACTACCCCGGTCAAGAGGGAACACCAAAATACTATGTAGATAATATGCTCATCTTTGATACAGATACAGAGATGAAGCAAGGTTTAATAGATTACGGTGCCCTATACACGACTATGGCGATTGACTACAGCAGTTTCTCCAAAGATAAGACAACCTATTACTTCTCTGGTGGTGAGCCAGATGGCTATCATGCAGTGGCAATTGTAGGTTGGGATGATAACAAGGCGATACCTGGAGCATCAGAAGAGGGTGCGTGGCTTTGTAAAAATAGTTGGGGAGCAGATTGGGCTGACGATGGCTATTTTTGGATATCTTACCAAGATGTAGCGGGAGCAAATATAGGGATATCTTTCAATGATGCTACTGCTGCCAGCAATTTTAACAATATCTACTATCACGACGAATTTGGTCAAGTAAGTACATTCAACTCTCCCTATGCTCTCAATGCCTTTACTGCCAAAGAAAACGAAGCCTTAAGTGCAATTGGTTTTTACACTCAAGCTGATAGTGCTATATACAATATCAAAGTCTATGATGATTTTGACAACGGTAAACCTTCCCAACTGCTGGCAGAAACAAGGGGTAATGCGGCTTATGCTGGTTATCATACAGTTGATCTAAATAGCTTAGTTAATTTGACAGCAGGAGAAGACTTCTACATCTACCTTCAAATAGAAAATGGTGGAAACTATCCTCAAGCTATTGACCAAAAGAGTTATAATTCCCCAGATAGCACTGCCAAAAAGGGTGAGAGCTATTATAGTAACGATGGTAAAACTTGGACAGATTTGACAACTTGGGATAGCACAGCAAATTTTTCCATTAAAGCTTTGACGACTGAGACTGTAAAGTCAGAGGACTTTATTACTGTTAACTCCCCAAATGGTGGTGATACCCTAGAACCAGGAAAAAGCTACAATATCACTTGGAATGACAACATCAGTGAGGATGTTCTTATCTACTTGTACGAAAATAACGAGGATGATAGCATTATAACTTACTCAACTCCTAGTGATGGTAGTTACGATTGGAAAGTACCGACAAACTTAGCTAGTGGTAGCACTTATAAAATTGCAATTCAGAGTTCAGTTAATGGTGAAATTTATGACTACAGTGATGACTTCTTTACTATTAAAGCAAGTGATTTTATTACAGTCAACTCGCCTAATGGTGGTAATACCTTAAAATCAGGAGAAAGTTACAATATTACTTGGAGTGACAACATCAGCGAGGATATTCGTATCTACTTGTACGAAAATAACGAGTATGATCGTATGATAACTGACTCAACTGCTAGTGATGGTAGCTACAACTGGAAAGTACCGACAAACTTAGATAGTGGTAGCACTTATCAAATTGCGATACAGAGTGTAGTTAATGGAGAGATTTACGACTACAGTGACAACGCTTTCACGATTCAAGCAAATGATTTCATTACGGTTAACTCACCGAATGGAGGTAATACTCTAGAACCAGGAAAAAGCTACAACATCACTTGGAGTGACAACATCAGCGAGGATGTTCTTATTTACTTGTACGAAAATAACGAGTATGATAGCATTATAACTTACTCAACTTCTAGTAATGGAAGTTACAACTGGAAAGTACCGACCAACTTAGCTAGTGGTAGCACTTATAAAATTGCGATTCAGAGCGCGGTTAATGGTGATATTTACGACTTCAGTGACAACTTCTTTACTATTAAACCTGATGATTTAAATTCTAATAGATACTACTTTACCTACTCTTATAATGTAGATGATTCCTATAATGGTTACTTTTACGAAAAACCAGGAACCTACTCTTTAGGTGATGTCTTAGACAGCGGTAGTGGTGTCTACGAGATATGGGATGTTGAAAGTGGTGTAGGTAATAAAAACGACATTGGCGATGTTTACGTTTATTCCTACAACGATACTAACTATACTGGTGGTAATTACGAACCATTCTTCTGGACATGGGGATTACCAGCAGGTATAAATGGTTTAGGTAGTGAGTATGATCAAATATTAGGTTTCTTTGGTTATGACTATTTTGACCCCTATGATGAAGCTGATGGTTAAATTTAGAGATTGATTTGTCTGGTGCTACATTCAGAGCGACATTACTCTAATTTCACATCTAGGCATTTTTTCTGTCTATGATGGCAAAGTTCAAATAATCTTTTTCTGGGAGCGATCGCGCCAGCGGTGCGGAACATTACTGCTCCTCCGAAACGAACCAAGTTTGAGGAGCGACACTTTTTTTCTAGGAGGAAAGGAGCCATAGTTAATTCCAACCAATCAAAACTATCTCTAATTATCCATTATTTTCAGCAGTTTGTTGAACTTGTTCCACAGTTAAATCCAACCGTTGTGCTATTTCTTCAATAGTCAAGCCCAGTTCTAACAACATAGGAACTGTTAATAGTTTTCCCTCTTGTCTACCCTCTTGTCTACCCTCTTGTCTACCTTCTTCTCTGGCATAATTTATTTTCCCTCTCTCGTCTTGCAACATCATCCCTCGTCGATCAAATTCCTCTAACTCTTCCGGGCTAAAATTAGCTCGATTAGCAATATATAAAGCACTTTCAATTTCTGGAACTTCTCCTAAAGGTTTTGGTACTATATCCAACCTAGCAGTTTCTTTCAGAAAATAAATCCACTTATCACTTAAAGTCTCTAATTCATCCAACTTTTTCTGAAACTTCGGCAACTCTAAAAATATTAGTTTCAGTTCTCCATTTTTATAGACAAAATCTTTAGTTTCTTCTTTAAACACAAACTTATTAAGTGGGTCTTTAGTTTCATCAAACATATTAAAATCAGTAATTGTCACAGCTATGACTGGATTTAGCAGAAAATAAAGTTCACCTTTTTCTAATTGATTAGCATAAGTTTTACAGAGATTATAAGCCACCCTTCTATCGAAAGCTTGCATCTTAGAAACTTGCATTTCAATAATCACTATTGAATCATCAGATAATGTAGCTTGAATATCTAAATAACTATCTTTTAAAGATTCTATTTGACTGGGATTATAGGGATTATTAATTGTTAAAGATTTGATGATATTTTCACCATCATAAATAATAGCATTGAGAAAACTAATAAGTATTTGTTGAGATTGATTAGAACCAAATATTCTTTTAAAGGCATAATCAATTTTAGGACTGATAAATTTCATAATAGTAATAGTTAAAAGAGTTTGTGGTTGTATTGTAACAGAAAATTTCCAGGAATAAAAATTACGTTGACACTAAAAGAATTAAGAAAAAAATCTCAGAACTTATCGGTAAGCGATCGCTCTTTACTGTTCCCATTTTTTTAAAATCATCAGGACTTACGCAAAGGTACTATGTATAGAGTCAAAAAACTATTGCACAATAGTTTTGAACGCTACATATAGCTTCTCTCCGTAAGTCCTGATCATCCATCCCGAACATTTCTATGACTTCCTCTGGTTCTAAATTTTGAAATTTGTACAAAATAACTGTTTTGACTAATTCTGCACTTTTTGCTTTTCAGTCCCTTGTGCTAGTTCTGTCGTTGCTTTGGCAGCTAACATTTTTGCCTGTTGTACTGCCAGGGCTTCATCTTCTACTATTAACTTGAGTATACCCAAACCCAAGTTATCATAAGCTTTCTCTCCCAAGTCTTCCAGATAAACTACTGTCACCTGACTACTATTTAATAGAGTTTGATACGGTTGAGTATCTTTTGGTTCAATATTGCGGTTAGCAAATACCACTAACCCATACCAATATTTAGTTTCCTTGTATTGACGCAGATAGAGAAATATCTCGCCAAAAAATCGGCGATAAAATTTTTCATTCTTTTGCATTTGCACTGCACCGAAATGAATAGGAGTATCAGGAGACTGAGTCTTAGGAACTAATACACCATCCAAACGAAAACCTGTTTGTTTGATTTCCACCTAGCGAAACTTGTAAGAGTTTGTTACAGTAGGAGATTGCCCTAAAAGTTGAAAGTAAACACCGGGCATCTCCAAAAATAATCTATAGAATATACTATCTGTTTTCATTGCAAAATTTTGTTGTCATGTTGATAATTATATTATGGTGAATAGCTCTTGATAACAGTTTGAGGATTTGTTTAGATTACTTTTGATTTTCAAGTTGCGCGATCGCTGCTAGTACCTTTTCTAAGGTCAAAGCTAGATATTCTGCTTCTTGTATTGTCAACCCATCTCTCTGCCAGATTATCTAAGATGACCGAAACCATAATCCGAGTTCCTTTAATACAAAGTTTCCCGTGACCAACTTTGGGATTAAAACTAATCTGGTTTTGTCAGTTATTGATTTTTAGGTCTCTTTAATTATCAATTATCTATTGTTAAAGCGATCGCTCCTTCAAAACCAACCAAGTTTGAGGAGCGACGCTTTTTTTCTAGGAGGAAAGGAGCGATAGTTAATTCCAACCAATCAACACTATCTCTAATTATCCATTATTTTGAGCAGCTTGTTGAACTGGTTCCACAGTTAAATCCAACCGTTGTGCTATCTCTTCAATAGTCAATCCTAGTTCTAACAACATAGGAACTACTTGCAACTTAGTTAATAATGTTCCCTCTTCTCTACCTTATTCGTTAATAATCTTGCCTCTTGTCTACCTTCTTCTCTGCTTTCCTGCTTAATGTCGAGATTTTTTAAAATCATCGATTTTTAGTAGGAAGGAAGGTAGAAGTTTTTTTCCATTGCCACTTTTTCTGATATAGTAACAATACTACTAGACTTGATATGATCAGGACTTACACGGGAGGCACTATATATAGAGTCTGGCTCAGTTACGAAATCGGCTTTTTTCTTTCCTGCGGAATGCTACGCAAACCCTAGATGTCCGCAGCTTTTTATGTTACCTCAAGCGCTGTTAACGGAGTTATGCGCAGCGCCAAAACAAACCCTACCAATAGCGTTTATGGGTAAGTCCTAATTATCTGAAAAACCCCTTAAACAACCCTATAAACAAAATTCAAAGTAGCCCAGCTATTAATATCTAGAGTATAATCATCAGTTGATAACCCACTAGATTGAATCGCTAATTTACTTGCACCCTGTAAATCTCGTAAAATTGCTTCTGCTACTGCTAAAGGATTCGATACTTCTTTAATTAGCAAGTCATCTCCAACCTGAGACAGTTGCTCATTAAGAGTTACAATTGTTTCCTCAAATGGTTGATAGCTACAGAAAATCAGGCTTTTTGCTAATCCTTCAGGACTTGTTAATCGCCACCCAAAAGTTCCTGTCTCTCTAGGAGACTTGCTCATCACCGGAGGCATATTTATACTATCTCTTGGAGAAATAACTAGACCTGTTTGTGAAGGTCGAGCCTTATCGCCAACTTGATTAGATATTTTTGGATCGATAGCAAAAATACGCCCACTACTATCTAAAATTAATAACATAAAATAGACTGGGCGAGCGCCATCATTATATAATCGATATTGAATTTGACTACCAATAGGTAAAGTTAGTAATTCCTGAGAAACTCCAAAGTTACTTACATCTTCTAGATTAGTTGGAAATTTTTCCCCATCGCTAATCCCCAAAGTTTCTCGGTGCATAATGATCTTTGGTTCTCTAGTAATACCTGGAGTAATAGTGACTAAGTTAGCTTTAACTTTAATTTGAGTAGAGCTTTCATTCTTAGTTAAGCCTAATATCTTAGCTGCTAGCAAAGTTTTCAATGGAGAACTTAACCTTTGTGCTGCCACCTTAACCGCTTCTCCTCCTTCTCCTATACTATTAGGTATTAACATCTGACCTAAAGAAAATAGACCATAACGACCCTGATAAATAGACGATAGAGGAGCAGAAGAACTTTGAGTAATAGATGTTTCCCGAACTCGACTAAATACATAATCTGCTGACTGTGTATTTGCCACTACAGTAACTTGAGGTATTGCTGAAAAACCACTGGTAGCATCTACCCGCTCAATTCTTGATAAATTAGAATCTAGAGCTATCATCAAATCCATAGGTTGAGGCAAAACTCTAATCTTTTCTCGCACCAGGGTTCCTGTCAAAAGTTCAGGACTCGCAATAAATCTTTCTGTTTGGTTATTGGTATTTTTATCGCTGCGTTTCAATGATTCTTGTGAACTATTAGCTTGAACAATGACAGAAGCTTTAGCATTTAAACCACTTCGACTCCGAATTTGTAATTTAAAGTTGAAGTTGGAATCGAAATTGGGTATAGTTGTGAATAGAGAATTAGAAGTAACCGTATCAAGAACATTAATTGGTAATCCTCCTAACCAGATGCTTGCTGCTTTGCCATTATCTTCTACTGAAGTGACTACACCACTAGCAGGTGGTAATACAGGACTCAAGATATTTTGAGAATTTATAGTTACTGGAGTTATAGCAGCTACTTTTGTAGATTGAGCAATTGTCTGTTGTTTTGCTTCTTTAAACTCTGGCTGCTGATTAGCTCCAGTTAATTTTTCTACAGAGCTAGCAGCTTGTGAAAAACTCATTTGTAGTCTAGTTGCAGGAGTTGTTGACCATAAATTTTGAGTCAGAGCATAAGTGAATAGACCTGAACTAAAACCGTTCCAATCAGTTTCAGTAGCAAATTGACTCTCTTGACTAGCATTCAAAATCACTCCTGGAAACTCCCTTTCATAACTTTCTTGTTCTCCTAGAAGATTTTGTTGATTCCGCAGTTCCATTTGCATTGCTTTCTCTTTAATATTAATTGGCTCTGTAGTCGAACTAGGTCGAGAGCGAATTCTTAAAACACCTTGCAAATTTCTACCAGGATATACATAGCTAGTATCTAAAATTGTTACTACTTTTCTTGTAGGTAGCGATCGCAATAATAACCATAGAGTTTCTTCTAATACATCATTTCTTGGTCTACGGTTATTATTGGGAGGTGTGCCATCTATTGGTACTAGACTATTTTGAAATGATGTTAAATTTGAGGTAATTAATTCATTATGTTCATCCTCATCAATCATTTTACTTACACGACTACCATAGCCACTAAAGTGAAATAAAACCAAATCATCTGGTTTAGCCTGATTAGTTAAATGATTAATAAAAGCTGTTTCTATATTTTCCCTTGTAGCTTGTTTATTTGTGAGAGTGAAAATATCAGCAGGTAAAAAACCAAACCGATTAACTAACAATTCTTTCTGCATCTCCACATCTGTAACACACCCAGATAGAGGTTGATCTGGATATTCATTAATACCTACTAAAAATGCTAATTTACCTCCTGTAGTTTCAGCTAAAGCTTCCAAGTAACGACTTTGGAGACGCCACCATCCTGCTTCATTTATTCCTAATGCTCCCAGGGCTAAGCTAGCCCTTTGTAAAAATTCCCGCCGCTTTAATCCCATGCTTCTCCCTTAATTTCCTACCTTTTACTAAGTCAAGTAAGAACTATATG
Source organism: Okeania sp. (assembly GCF_035285525.1). GTDB lineage: Bacteria > Cyanobacteriota > Cyanobacteriia > Cyanobacteriales > Microcoleaceae > Trichodesmium. Next base: position 35,831 of record NZ_JAYKGW010000006.1, read on the forward strand.
TAACTATATTGCTAATTTGCTGTATAATTGACGCACTCTATCATTAATCAACCAGGACAATCGTGGTAAATTTTAAACACTCACGAGTTTAGCTTCCTGTATATTTCTGGCGAGCTGTTTAACCAGCGAGCCATTTCCAACAGCTCTCAGAGATAACTTAATACTTAAGGCAAAATGCCCGTTTCAGTCTCTCGTTCAAGTCACTGTTTCTCTAGGGACTTATAATATATCAATTGAGCCAATTTTATAAGATAATCATGGCAATATTTAAAAGTTAATTTATCATCAGGACTTACCCAAAGAAAACCAGTTTCTAGGGTAATATAAAATCCGGTTGAATACTTATTATATAGTTGGGGTGATGGGGTGATTGAAGTGTAGATAGAATTATCAACATATACTATATAACCGGATTCTATATAAATCATTGTTTTTGACAATAAACATCTATAATAAACCGGGTTTCTGGGTTTCCCTGCTTAAGTCCTGTGTCATGTTAAAGTAATAGATTAATTTCACTTTCTAACTGGTTTTATACTAAAATTAGAATTTATAGTCTTAACTTTTAGAGGCGGATTAAAAGCTTACCTTTGGATCAGTCTATAGCTTTAATAACCCGCCTCTAATTATCTATGCCTAATCAGGAACTCCTAAAACCCTTGTGAGACGAACCCCTAGTCCCTCCCAGGATTCAAAAGGGGATCTCTTAGCAGGGGAGAAGGGATAAACAATCATACTAGCTAAATAAAAATACTTAAATAATCCCAGAAAAATGTATGAAAAAATACATTTTTTTTCCAAAAGAGCCGAACCAAAACTTACACATAACTTGCCATTAATGCCCAAGTTTGATATTAAGAAAGATGTTTATAAAGCATAGCTCTAATTAGGGCTGGCTTAATTATTTATGAAAGCCTTTACAGATAGACTTTTTAGCATTTTTAGGTAGATAAAAAGTACCAGCTTTTCAGTCTGGAAAGCTAAAAAGTCTAGGATTTTATGCTATAATTAGTCAGTTTTTCGGGAACCGTAAATCAAGGGATAATTCCATAGGACTACCTTTTCTGTAATTCCCCTGACTCCTGGATTGCCAGATTGCTGGATTCTGGCTTCTCCCTGCTACTAAAAGACTGAAGAAGCGCAAACCCTAACTATTTATGCCCTAACTTTGAGGACTGTACTAGAAAAATTTCTGTTAGCTCTCCTCAGATATTTTCATTGCTTTAGCTAATTCTGCTGCTACCTCTGGTCTGGAAAATTCTGGTGGTGGTAACTCACCCCGACGTAACATTTCTCGTACTTTTGTCCCTGATAAATGAATTCGTTCTTCTTTTGTACTGGGACTTGTTTTACTTGTGGCCATACCTTTAGTACGAGTACAATAGAAAGCGTGTTCAAATTTCATCGGAACAATACCTAGCTCTCCAGGTTCAAACTTATCGAAGATATGTTGAGCATCATAAGTTCCATAATAATCCCCTACTCCAGCATGGTCTCGACCAACAATAAAGTGGGTACAACCATAGTTTTTCCGAATTAAAGCATGAAAAATTGCTTCTCGTGGGCCAGCATAACGCATAGCCGACGGATTAATGGCCATCATTACCCGATTTTGAGGAAAATATTTTTCTAACATAATCTCGTAACAACGCATCCTGACATCAGCAGGAATGTCATCTGATTTAGTAGCACCGACTAAAGGATGTAGAAATAGAGCATCTACTATTTCTAAAGCACATTTTTGAATATATTCGTGGGCGCGGTGGATGGGGTTACGGGTTTGGAAACCAACTATTGTTTTCCAACCATTTTCCTGAAAAATCTTTCTGGACTCGGCTGGATCAATTTGATATTTGGGAAATAATGGGTGAGGATGACGTTCTAATAACCAAACTGGACCTGCCAAGTTCACTAGGCCAGAATCATAGATAACTTTCACTCCTGGATGTTTTTCTTCATCTGTACCATAAACGTTAGTTGCCTCGTGAACTTTGTCATAAGTAAACTTTTGAGTTAATTCTAAAACTCCTGCAAATTCTCCAGAAGGAGAATCTAGACGCACCAAACTTCCTTCTGTTAATAAATCTGCTACTTCTTCTGAGACTGATAATGTTATGGGTACACTCCAAGGTAGTCCATTTTTCAGACGCATATCAACGACTACACTTTTATAGTCATCTTCTTCCATAAAGCCATTTAGAGGGCTAAAGCCTCCTATAGCTATCATTTCTAAGTCTGAAAGTGCCCGTTTGTCTAATTGTATTTTTGGCAAGCTTTCAGCTTTTTCCATAAGTTCTTGTCGTTTTTCTGGTGTAACAATCCGATTAATTAGTTGGCCACCATGGGCTGGTATAAGATTTGGATACTGAGTCAAAGTAATTCCTCTCTATTATTAACAACTTATTAGTTGAGAAAGATTAAGTTCTAATATTTATTCTACATCTTTGAGGGAGCTACAAGGTATACATAAGTGGGGTTTACTGAAAAAAAATCATAGTGTGGGGAGTGTGGGTAATATGGGAAGACAGAGAAAGTCGGAGGAATAATTTTTTCGGAGGTAGTCTTGCATAGTAATGGTGAAAATATATAGGTTTTCTAATTTCTTCCCCAACTCTTCATACCTCTGACAGTTCATATCATTACTATGCACCACTAGCTTTTCTTGATATTTCTGTGGTTGTCTACTCGAAATCCTAATTTTTTTTGGTCACTCAAGCTGATCTGTTTTTCATTCACATTTTTGAGATTAAGCCAGCAAATCTTAATTTTGGGAAATGGAGTTTCTGTATAATATTTTGTTCGTGTAATACAGAATGTTATAGTTATTGATTGCACGTTAGGGATGAAACAACTGATTAATCATCATCCCCGGTGCAAAATGCTTTTCTGATACCAACTCACTTTAAAGATGTCACAAATAAATAGTTTCCCGGTTTAAATCTGATAGGACTTACGCACGAACGCTATTGGTAGGTTGCGTTTCGCTGCGCTACATGAAAAGCGCAGTTCCTAACACACCAATACTATATATATAGTGCCTTTGCATAAGTCCTGTCTGAAATAATTACCCGAAACTATTGTTTTCAGGACTAAAGCCATGAACGCTATTAGTAGGGCGCGTTTTGCGTTCCGCAAAGCTCCGCTTTATATATCGGCTCAAGCGCCGAAACGCTACGGGACATGTAAAGCGTCTCTCGTAAAGCACCGATACGCTATATGCTATATATAGTGCCTTTGCGTAAGTCCTAGTTTTGTCAAAGTTTTGAGTTAATATAATCCAACTGCTGATTTCAGTGAAGTGGTATTTAGTATACCACTGCTCCTGGTCCCTCAGAGATACCAGTATTCCGTATGTTTTGGTCTCCAGACCATTCGGAACCATCAAATGTATTGCACCATAACCATCCACTATCATCTCGGCCTTGATGGAAGACATGAATTTGATCATTGTAGACTACCGCGTCGGGACCAGCTGTAATCCCTGTGTCCGGTACTTTTTCGTCTCCAGTCCACTCGGAACCATCAAAAACATTACACCATAACCAGCCATTATCGCCTCGGCCTTCATGGAAAACATAAATTTTGTCGTTGTATACCACTGCTGCTGGATCGTCAGTTAGACCAGTCGCCCGTACTTCAGTGTCTCCAGCCCACTCGGAACCATCAAAAACATTGTACCAAAGCCAGCCACTATCTCCTCGGCCTTGATGGAACACATAAATTTTGTCGTTATATACTACTGCTGATGGACTAGAGGTAATTCCTGTATTGGGTACTTTTTGGTCTCCAGCCCACTCGGAACCATCAAAAACATTGTACCAGAGCCAGCCATTATCTCCTCGACCTTGATGAAACACATAAATTTTGTCGTTGTATACTACTGCTGATGGCCCAGCGGTGATTCCGGTATTGCCTATTTCAGTATCTCCAGCCCATTCGGAACCATCAAAAACATTGTACCAGAGCCAACCATTATCTCCTCGACCTTGATGGAATACATAGATTTCGTCGTTGTAGACTACTGCTGATGGATCTCCAGTTATTCCAGTTTTGGGTACTTCAGTGTCTCCAGTCCACTCGGAACCATCAAAAACATTGCACCAGAGCCAACCTTTGTCTCCTCGGCCTTGATGAAATACGAATATGTTACTCATTATTGATAAAATTCCTACAATTATTAGTTGATATTAGACTTAATTCTGGTTTCTCTTTGTAACCTACAACACCTATATTCTATTGTTGAGGGTTATTGAGGAACAAGACTCATAACATTCTGAACTATGATTGTTTTCATGTCAATAGATAAAACTAAGCGCTTATGCACAAATCTTTCCTCTAGAAATTGATAACAATTTGAGCAAGACCCTTTAATATTTGCAAAACTACATAAATATCATGTTGCAGGTTTAGAGCAAAATGATGGGCTTTTACCCATACTTTTAATTCTTTGAAATCTCTCAAATACTTTTTCTTCCTGATAATGGTAATTAAGCTTTTACCTAATAGGTGAGACCTAAATGCTTACACAATTTCCAACTCTAAATTATGACTTTTAGCAAAATCGTGCGTAAAATGATCTACAACATTTGTATCACTTAATTCTAGGTTATAAAAATCTACAAAATCTTGCTCAAAATAAGGACCAGCGTGCCAAGTTCCCACCTCTAATTTAATAAAACAATTCCCAGGAATTTTAAAAGCAATTACATCTTCTAATTTAGGTGCATCTTCTGTACAAGGTGCAGCGACTGCCATTAACCATTCTTTTCCTTCTAGAGAACCTAAACATTGAGTACATTGCCCATGACGAGTAATTTTTGTAAACTTTAGACCTTTATTATTTAACCTCATAATATAGAATCTTGGAATACCATTTTCTAAACTTAATTGAGCATCATCTTTGTCATATTTTTTACCATCTTCTGAAGCCCAGATTACTTGCCCAAAAGGTTGAAAATTATGTGATGTAATTTCCTGAGCAATTAGTTGTTTAACTATTTTTGAATTAGTCATTTTTTCTCCTTTTTATTATTTTAATTTTTAGTTGGTATTGAATAGTTTTATGTAAGCATTTAGCTATTAGTTGTCAGCCGTCATAAATTAATATCCTGCTGTTTTAATAGGTTTGAATTTATGGTCAATTAATAAAAAAATATTACCTCAAATCAAAATCAAAAACTAATAGTTAATAGTTAATAACTGATGGCTGACTTACGCTTTTATTTTACCAAAAATATCTAGGGTTTGCGCTTCTTCAGTCTTTTAGTACCAGGGAGAAGCCAAAATCCAAAAGGAATAAGAATTACAGAAGAGTAGGGACGTAGGGACGTTGCATACAACGTCCGTACAGAAGAATTATCTCTTGATTTACGGTTCCCGAAAAATCGTCTAATTATGATAGAAAATCCTAGACTTTTTAGCTTTCAAGACTTAAAAGCTGGTACTTTTGACCTACCTAAAAATGCTAAAAGGTTTATCTGTAAACCCTTTCATCAATAATTAAACCAGCCCTATCTAATGTTTAAAGCTATATATACTCAGATTTTACTTCTAGGGAGTCATCGGGTATGAAGTTTTACTTTGTCATTTGCCAAGAAATTTATTTCTTATCTCACAACAAAAGTCATCTTTAAATGACTGATTTATTATGACTAATTAATCAGACAAAATATAAAGCTAATATGTAATTCGGTTGAAAAATTGTTATGGCTTTGATAATTACTAACCAGTAATTTGTTAATTATTATTATAGTTACTTGTCTTGTCAAGAGGTTAATATACTAATTTGCTCAATAAATCGCTTCGGAATATCTAATCTATTTCCCCAATGCAAATGAAGATAAGAAGCATGAATTTGATAAATTTTCCAACCATCAAAAGTTACCTGGCTTTCCAATCTTTTTTCGTCAATTCGCCACATTTTATATATAGACATTGAGGCTGTTTCAGTTAATTCTGAACGATGAAACTCATGCCCATAAACTTGTTTATTTTCTGCTAATAATGGAGTATTTATATTAGTAATTGCTTGCCTATATCCTAACTTTAAACTTTTCCCCATTACTGCCTTGGTTGGCAAAATTCCTACCATTTCCCAAGAGTTATTCTTAAAGTCAATAATTCCCTCAGATAAATACATCAATCCACCACATTCTGCATAAGTCGGCACTCCTGAAATAATTGCTTTTTTCACCGCATTTCTAACCAGAATATTTTCACTTAACTGTTGAGCAAAAATTTCTGGAAACCCACCGCCAAAATATAAACCTTTTATTTCTTCAGGTAATTTTTCATCTTTTAGCGGACTCCAAAATACTATTTTGGCTCCTAACTCTTCCAAAATATCTAAGTTATCTTGATAATAAAAATTAAATGCGCGATCGCGAGCTACTCCTATTAAAATTTCTGACTTTCTTTTATCAGAATTATTGATATCTGACCAGGGCGGATATATGGTTTTATCAGAGCAAATATTAGTAGATAAAATTTGCTGATATTTCTCATTTTTAACTTTTAAAAAAGGCAGTAACTTTTCCCAATCAAAACAAGTTTTTGCCAAGTCAGCTAAGTCATTAATTAAAATACCTAAATCTGGCATTTCATCAGTGGGAACTAAACCTAAATGTCGGTCAGGAATAGTAATATTTTGATGCCTTCTCAAAACTCCAAGTATAGGTAAATTTATAGATTTTAAAGAATTTTCTAGTAGTTGTAAATGGCGATCGCTCCCCACCCGGTTCAGTATCAAACCAGCAAAATTAATAGTAGGATCGAAAGAAACAAAACCGTGAGCGATCGCTGCCACAGAAGCAGACAACCGACTACAGTCAAGCACCAACAAAATAGGCAAATTTAGTAACCGGGAAATATGAGCAGTAGAAGCAAAACTGGGAAAGCCATCATTTTCTCCCCCCCTGTCAAAAGGGGGATTATATCTTTCCCAGCCATCATTTTTTCCCCCTCTGGGAAAGCCATCATCTTCTCCCCCCCTGTCAAAGGGGGGATTATATCTTTCCAAACCATCATTTTTTCCCCCTCTGGGAAAGCCATCATTTTTCCCCCCCCTTTCAAAGGGGGGTAAGGGGGGATTAAAACTCACCCCATCAAACAAACCCATTACTCCTTCCACCAGAGCAAAATCAACATTCTGAATATTGCGACCAAAACATTGTTGCACATAAACTTCAGAAGTCAGCACCGGATCTAAATTTCGACAAGGTTTACCCGTCACATATTGATGAAACATGGGGTCAATGTAATCAGGCCCCACTTTAAATGATTGCACCCGGAAATGTTGCTGTTTTAAATAAGCTAGTAACGCTAACGTAATAGTTGTTTTACCAACACCACTGCGTTCCCCTGCAACTATTAAACTCAATCTTTCCCCCTTTTTTTTTCTAACTGAATTTTTTTCAGTTAGGAAACACCTTCTTCTTCATATATTTTATGTTCTCGGTTAATAAAAACTTCAGCTAATGCCTGATAAGCTTCTGCCCAAGCAGCTATAACTTCTGGCGTTGCATCCTCTCTCAAAACATCTTTCATAGCTTCCAACATACATTCTCCAACTACCGGATATTGTTCTGGTTGTACATGAGTTTGTACATGACGGTGAGCAATAGTTTCAACTGCTGATTTTAAACTAGCCAAATCATCAATATGAGTAGCATAAGCATAAACTGCAGTTGCTAACTTAGCTGGTTGAGAGCCATCAGCTTGAGCTGACATATCAAATTGTGACTTAACTTCTGGATGTTTTTCAAACATTATTTCATACATCCGAGAAGTAATTTTCTTTCCTTCTTTTTTGAGGATAGGTGCTGTAGATTTGACAATATCAATTGTTTTTTGACTAACCATAATTTATTGTTAATAACTTCAGGATTTAGGCAAAATTTACGCACAAAACAAAAAGGATTTATCTACAAAATCAAAATCTCCTGACTGGAAAATAATTAGGGCAATAAACCCGGTTTTTTGGTTGGTGTGCATAACTCCTGATTTTATCTCACAATAATTTACTTTTGAATAAAATAAACTTTTTCTTTATATACAGTCAAAAAAATTTTTGAGGTATCAATAGTACAAATTACTACTCTTACTTTTACAAACTAAAATTAAATTAATATAAACCTTACTTAAATTTAGATTGACATTTAATAATTTCTGAAGCTTCTCGTAAAAGTAAGTCTTGTTCATTTTTAATTTCTTCTAACCTAGTCAAAATCTGCATTAATCTCTGACGATTGTTTATAATTTTATTTGTAGAATCTATTGACGTTAAGTTTTTTCCTAAACCAGTTTGGTCAATATTTTTTTTAAATGACTTCCCTGAATTACTAAATACTTGCCGAAAAAATCCTAATAATAAAAATATCAAAAACAAACCAGTTATTAATGTAATTAAAGTATGAGAGTAAACCCATTCTAAAACATCAGGAGAAAGATAACGTTGAATTACTTCAGGAATTTGGAGATTCAAATTTTCCCTAATTTCCATTATCTTTTCCCCTACTTCAGTGAAAATATTTACAGCTTGACTAATTTGAGTAGTAGCTAGATCAGTTATTTTCTGGGTTGTTTCAGTAAAAAAATCTTTGGTATGTGCAGTTATTTTAGAAATACCATTTACAGCACTGTTAGTAGTTTCTGATATAACTTCAACACCTTGATTTTTAGCTTTATTGATACTATCAAATGATAGATGAGTTAATTCTGATAGAGAATTTTTTACTACTTCTGTTCCCTGATAAAAATACTCTTTTACTCCGTCATATTTTTCAAATAAAAAATCTTTACTCTGATTAAAACTTTCAGATATATTAGATAATTCCATATTCATATTTATCTGTTTTCAAATTATATAAAAAAATCAGTTTTACTACTAACAATATACAGGGGTTTCCGTTTCTATCAGGTATATCTATGACAGACAAGATTCCGGCACTACAATATTTTTACTATTCACGCTTTGCATATCATTGTAATCATTTCCTACGGAATGCTGCCCAAACAGCTATTAGCGTTTCTGTTCCCGAAAGCTGCGGAAACAGCTCTTCCTAAAGAATGGACTCACATTCAGCTTTTTAACAAATGACGTAATTATCCGTTATCTATTAATCAACCATACTTTATCAGGACTTACGCAAATTTACTATATATAGAGTTTTTTAACTATTGCACAATAGTTAAAAGAACTATATCTAGAGTTGCTGCGTAACTCCTGTTTATAATTCTGAGAAATCTAGCTTATTGCTTTTTCCTCTTCAGGACTTAGAGAAAGATACTATATATAAACCAAAAAAACTATTGCGCAATAGTAAAGAACTATATCTAGGGTGGCTGCGTAAGTTCTGCTCTTTTAAAGTTAATAAAGCTGATGACTCAGAGCTAATAGCTGAATGCTTACCCAAAAATTCCAAATTAAATCAATTCTTATCCAGAATTATCAATTATTTCTTTCTCTTCCCTGTTCCCTGTTCTCTGTTCCCTATTTTCAAACTATACCAAAAAAGAAAAACCTCACCCAAATTTAGGCGAGGTTTTTCAACTATTTCTAGAATAAACCAGCTAAATACAATGACCTAATATTAGTCAAGGTTAGGCATAGATAGCACTGGTTCTGATTCACGGTTGAGACCCTTCTCGAAACCACCCTCAGCAGCACGAGCCCGACCCGCGTGCCATAAGTGACCAATCAAGAAAAAGAAACCAAGAATGAAGTGAGCAGCAGCTAACCAAGCACGAGGGTTAACGTAGTTGAAACCGTTAATATCTGTAATGATACCACCTACAGAGTTGATGGAACCGTTAGGAGCGTGAGTCATGTACTCAGCAGCACGACGAACTTGCCAAGGCTGAATATCATTCTTCAATTTGTTTAAGTCTAGACCGTTAGGACCACGAAGAGGCTCTAACCAAGGACCACGGAAGTCCCAGAAACGCATTGTTTCACCACCGAAGATGATTTCACCAGTAGGAGAACGCATGAGGTACTTACCAAGACCAGTAGGACCTTGAGCAGAACCAATATTCGCACCTAATTTTTGGTCACGAACTAAGAATACAAAAGACTGAGCTTGAGAAGCTTCAGCATTAGTAGGACCGTAAAATTCGCTAGGATAAGCAGTGTTGTTAAACCATACGAAACATGCAGCAATTAAACCCATCATAGACAAAGCGCCTAAACTGTAGGAGAGATAAGCTTCTCCAGACCAGATGAAAGCGCGACGTGCCCAACCAAAAGGCTTAGTTAAAATATGCCACACACCACCGAAGATACAAATTAGGCCAACCCAGATATGTCCACCGATGATATCTTCCATGTTATCAACACCGATTAGCCAGCCTTCACCACCGAAAGGTGCTTTAGCTAGATAACCAAAGATAACAGCAGGATTAAGAGTAGGGTTAGTAATTACCCGGACATCACCACCACCTGGCGCCCATGTATCATATACACCACCAAAGAACATGGCTTTAAATACTAATAATAGCGCACCACAACCTAATAGGATTAAGTGGTAACCAATAATGTTAGTCATTTGGTTTTTATCTTTCCAGTCATACCCGAAGAAAGAAGAGTATTCTTCTAGAGTTTCTGGACCACGAACAGCGTGATAAATACCGCCTAAGCCAAGAACAGCAGATGAGATTAAGTGTAAAACACCTACTACAAAGTATGGGAAGATGTCAATAACTTCACCACCAGGACCAATACCCCAACCTAAAGTAGCAATGTGGGGCATGAGAATTAAGCCTTGCTCATACATAGGCTTTTCTGGGACAAAGTGAGCAACTTCAAATAAAGTCATTGCTCCAGCCCAGAATACAATTAGACCTGCGTGAGCAACGTGAGCCCCCAGCAGTTTACCGGATAGATTAATGAGACGAGCGTTACCAGACCACCAGGCAAAACCGGTGGATTCTATGTCACGGCCTCCCATCATGGAAGAACTAGAGACTGTTACCACTTAGTAGAACCTCCTACAAAAAATGTACTTAAAACGAGTAATCGTCTTTAATTTCCTAAAGTATTAGGAAGGATACTTTGGAGGCTAATTAACCGAGAACCAAAATATCTCAAATATTTGGACATTGTTGCGTCCCTTCTACACAAAATGTGTAAAGTTGGCCTCGCCCGGTTATTTTGGCTTGTTAGGTCTGACACACTGGTTTTTCAAATCTATTTACCTGTTTAATGCCGAACAACAGAGCTGGGAACTGGCCGCGCATCCCTAGGTGTTATGACCAAAATAACGTTTACTTAAAAAAAGTGGGCTGGACTAACCATTTAAGCGACTTGAGCGCTTTGGTTAGATTTGTGGTTAGTCTTGCTCTGATGAAAAAATTGGTTTTATTAAGCAAGTTAACATAAGTATATATAGGTTTAAGAATTTTTGCAATTTCTAGTCCATCCCTAATCTTAAAATTTATCTAAAGTAAGGTTTAGATTTTAGACTTTCATTACCATAATTTAAAAAATTTGAAAATTAAAAATTAATCGCACAAAGAATTTATGACTACTCAAGCTTCTATAGTCGATCGCTTACTACATCAACCAATTATTGGGTCTCGTCGTCTGAGTAATTACTTTTGGGCCACAGTAGTTAGCATGGGAGGTATTGGTTTCCTCTTATCAGGAATTTCTAGTTATCTCAAGGTTAATCTACTATTTGTGGCCGATCCTAGCCAACTCAATTTCTTACCCCAGGGAATAGCTATGGGATTTTATGGCCTAATTGGTACAGTCTATGGCATTTTTTTATGGTTAACTATTATTTGGGACATTGGCGGTGGCTATAATGAATTTAACCAAGACAAAGGCCAGATTATGATTTTTCGTTGGGGATTTCCTGGCAAGAATCGTAAAGTAGAGTTTAGCTGTCCTACGAAAAATGTCCAATCAATTAAGGTTGATATTAAAGAAGGTCTTAATCCTCGTAGAGCTATATATCTCCGCCTCAAAGATAATCGCCAAATACCTCTTACCCGTGTAGGTCAGCCATTGGCCTTGTCTGAATTGGAAAATGAAGCGGCTCAACTGGCAAAGTTTCTGCAAGTTCCTTTGGAAGGACTATGAGAATGAATAATGAATAATTGATAATGGATAATTCTACTAGACAGTAAAAAGTGCTTCGCGCCGTCTTTCATGTCGGTTCTTAGCCATTTTGCTTTTCGTTGCGCGACATGAAACGCAACATGAAAAGCAGATCTTTGCGAAGCGCAAAAACACACCCGACTGGACTGTTTCACCTAAAGTAGTGCATGATTATTCGTCTTTTCATATCGCTACGCGATATGAAAAGAAAGCTCAGCTTTGCGATAGTGAACTACACTGAAGCAATCTCCAGAGACTTTTCTATTGCTTAAATAAGATGAAACAATCCACTACCATTAGTTGTTGGGTTGAGGCACGAAACCCAACCTACAGGACTGTTTCATCTAAAATGCTGTAATAGTAGGGGTGGGTTTGATCAGCAATTTTCATGCTTACTCTAAGATTTACATAAACCCGCCCCGTTAGAGGGTGGCTTAGATTATAAGGGGGCGGGTTTATCTGACTTACTGCGTGAAAACTCGTTGTGCGGACGTTGCCCCGGCAAAAATGCGTTTCATGTCGCGCAGCTTTATCGCATAGGGACTGCTACGCTTTCCATGTCCGCTCAAGGGCGGAAAACGTCCCTACGGTCAAACCCACTCCTACTGATCCTGATTCCCTAATGCACACTCATTAGATGAAACAGTCCAATACGCCTAAATAATTTGTGAAAAACTGTAGAGGTTTGGTCTCCAAACTCATCAAGTAAAACTCAACAAAACCTTGCTAATATTTGGTTTCGTTCCTCAACCCAACCTATGCCTAAATAATTTGTGAAAAATTGTAGGGATTTGGAGACCAAACCCCTAGGAGAAAATGTTACAACCTACTAGATTTAGGATTACTGTATATTTAGATTTTAGAATCAAAATTAAATTTTTAGTGAAAATGAGAAGAAAAATCAGCCAATGGTTATTGCTGCTATTCGTAGTTGCAATTTTTTTCGTGACAGGATGTACTGCTACCTCAACTCCTAATGCAGCAGTTTCTACCCCAACTCCATCAAGTCAAACACAGTTAGCTGCCAAATATAGTTACTTACCTAAACTTGATGGTAAAGCAACATTAGAAATGACTGTTAATGGTTCTCCTATAACAATAGAAGTAGATGGTACTAATGCACCTATTACAGCAGGTAATTTTGTGGACTTAGCGCAAAAAGGGGTTTATGATGGGTTAGCATTTCACCGGGTAGTCCGTGAACCTCAACCTTTTGTGGTTCAAGGTGGCGACCCTCAAAGTAAAAACCTAAATGTTCCTATAAAGAATTTAGGTACAGGAGGTTTTATCGATCCACAAACTTCTACGGAACGTTATATTCCTCTGGAAATTAAACCTCAAGAAGCTACTGAACCAGTTTATAGCAAAACTTTTGAAAGTGCTGGTATTCAGCAGCCACCTATTTTATCTCATACAAGAGGTGCTGTGGCAATGGCTCGCTCTCAACCACCTGATTCTGCTTCTTCCCAATTTTATTTTGCTTTAACTGACCTTCCTTTCCTAAATGGTAACTATGCCGTATTCGGGTATGTTACTCAAGGAATGAAAGAAGTTGTTGATAATATTCAGGCAGGCGATCGCATTGAGTCAGTTAAGGTAATCGAAGGTCTGGAAAATTTAACTATACCTAATTAAAATTCAAAAGTAAGAAGTAAGAAGTAAGAAGGGTAAGCTTCTTGGAATTAAAATTCAAAATTCAAAAGTAAGAGTTGTTTTTCTTTAGGACTAAAGTCATAAACGTTATTAGTAGTGGACTGTTTCATCTAAAACTTTGCATTAGGAAGGCAGCGTAGAGCCGGGTTTTACCGTAGGGACGTTGCATAAGGGCGTCCTTACAACGAGTTTTCGTAAGTAAGTTAGCTAAACTCGCCCCTAATGATATAGCCAACTATCCTAGAGGGGCGGGTTTATATAAATCTCGGAGTAACCATGAAAATTCTGGCTAAAACCCGCCCCTACCCTTTGTACTATTTTAGGTGAAACAATCCAGTAGTTGACTGTTTTATCTAAAACTGTGCAGAGCGATTTTCTCTCTAGGCTCTTTGTTTTCCTTGTCTTCCCTGTCTAGACACAGCCAAAAAGCAATGCACCATTTAAGGTGAAACAATCCAATTTTCTATTCCCTATTCCCTGTTCCCTATTCCCTATTCCCTAATTTAACTGTGAAAGTTGTTGTTACGGGTATTGGTCTGACTTCTGCTTTGGGAAACCTCTATCAAAGTTGGGAAAAGTTACTTAAGGGCAAGTCTGCTATTAAGTTTCATCAACCTTTTGCGGAACTACCTCCCCTACCTTTGGGTATAATTAATTCTCAACCTGTTGATTTAACTAGGTTAACTAAACAAGTTGTAGAAACTGCCGTCAAATCTTCGGGTTTGACACTTCCACTTTCTGAATGTGGTGTAGTTGTATGTTCTAGTCGTGCCTATCAAGGAATGCTAGAAAGATTTGCCAAAAAGCAGCTTAGTCTAAATTATCAGCTTGAAAATCTGGAAAAAGATCATAGCTCATTTATTAATCTGTTGCCTCATCAACCTGCTATTTTTGCTGCTAGTCAGCTTGGTACAAAAGGACTTGTTCTAGCTCCCATGGCTGCTTGTGCGACAGGAATATGGGCGATCGCTCAAGCTGTAGATTTGATTGAAACTGGTCAATATCAACAAGTTATTGCGGGTGCTGTCGAATCTCCCATTACACCTCTAACTATAGCAGGATTTAGAAAAATGGGAGCTTTGGCTCAAACAGGTGCTTATCCTTTTGACCGCAGTCGAGAGGGATTGGTTTTGGGGGAAGGTGGCTCTATTTTGGTATTAGAGTCTGCTGAGTTTGCAAGGCAAAGAGGGGCTAAAATTTATGGGCAAATTCGGGGTTTTGGTTTGACAAATGATGCAAATCATGGTATTGCACCAGACTTAGGTGGTAAAAGTGCAATGTTAGCGATCGCTCAATGTTTAGCTAGAAGTGGTTTATCTGCTGAAGATATTGACTATATTCATGCTCACGGAACAGCAACTCAGTTAAATGATCGCCACGAAGCTAATTTAATTCAGCAAATTTTTCCCCAGAAAGTGGCAGTTAGTTCTAGCAAGGGAGCTACTGGTCATACATTAGGAGCATCTGGAGCATTGGGAGTAGCATTTTGTTTGATGGCGATCGAACATCAAATTTTACCTCCCTGTGTGGGATTAAATGAGACAGAATTTGATTTAGACTTGGTGAGGTATGGTCGTGAATCTCAGGTGAAAAATGTTTTATGTTTGAGTTTTGGGTTTGGGGGGCAAAATGCAGCTTTAGTCATAAGTAGGGTCAGTGGTCTTCTGTGAGACAGGAAGCTAGCTCATAAGCTCATGCAATTCCGGCATGGGTAAGTTTGAGTAAGTTTAGTAGAACGGTTACTATGGCATAAAGATCAAGGAACAATTATGCCTCCGATTTTCTTTATTTTTCCACACTTGCCACCCCTCCCACACTTTGCTTTTTTCAGCCAATCCTAATTAGCGCTTGCTGATTAAATCTCAAAATACTGATATATAAAGGTATTGACCTTTTTATGTCGGGCTAAAAATCAAAGGAGGATTATTCTATACGGACGTTGCATAAGGGCGTTCTTACTCCTCTATAGTCCCCATTCCTTCTGGATTCACTGATTCTGGATTCTGACTCCTATTCTTAACCACTCATACTTTTGACCTAATTACCACCAAAAGTAGGGGTTGAGTTAGAAGCAGGAGCTGTGAAAACAGATTGATCGTAAGGATTAATCAGATCGGGAGTCCGAATAACTGGGGTACTAGAAAATTGTCGCCTTTGTTCTCTTATGTACAACCTGTTAAGTCGGCTATTATCACTTTCAATAGCTTGTTCTGGATACTTAGGAATACCTAAAAAACGACCTACCTGATGGAAAATACTTCTATTCCTCAAAAAGTTACCAGAACTTCTTTGACTTGCTTTGTTAAACTCTTCTGCAAAAGGTTGATATGTACCAGCAGAATCTTCTGGGTGTCCTCCTTGAGCAACCTGGATAGATGTTAGGGTTGCGATCGCAGAAAAAAGAATCGTACCACTGAAACTTTTCCAATTAATGGCCATAAATTTTAACTTATTGAGATTATTACTGCTGAATTACTCGTATTATAGCAGCCAGATTCTCAAGATCGGGAATTCAAGAATAAGGTATGGCTGATCATAATGACAAACAGCTCAAAGGATACAAATTATACCAAATCCGGTAGTATCCGTAGAATTTAAGACTGTAGGGGTTTGGTCTCGAATTTTTCGGGAACCTTACCCTCGACAAGCTAGCATTTTTCTCTCTTTTCTGATGGTAGAACCTTATTTTCCAAAGCCAAAGGATTTGATATTAATGAAAACTGCAAAGAGACTGATTTATTTTAGGGGATGGGGGGATGGTGAATACAAGGCTCTAATTCTAGCTTTTTTCCTATTTCCCCTCCACAGTCGGGGTTAGGGGTGGGTTGACTCCTGACTTACTTCTTTGGCAAAAAACCACACCTTTCTTTGTAAAGATACGGTTAGGGGTTATATACAAAATATTATGACCATAAATGTTACAGCCTTCTTTCAGGCTACTAAACTTGGTAATATCAAATCCGGTAGTATCGGATTTGATATAATCTCTCTTCTAAACCGGACTTAGTATAAAGCCTTATTCTAAGATAACCAGGAACTTGAGCAAAAATACTATACTGACTTCTCTTCAGTAAGGGGGGACAAATAATTGAAGACCTCAAAGACAATATTGCTCAGTGGTTCCCTGACGAATCCACCTGATAATTGATAACTGAAAATGCCAGAAGATTTTAATCAAAATTCAGAATTATTGTCCGAGCTAATATTTGCTCTGGAAATGTCTCAAGGAGAGTTTCGGCTATTTTTAGCCCGTAGTAATACTCTAACTCAGCGCGATCGCATCATGGAAAAACTCAAAACATCTTTCGATGGAAACCTAGCAGAGTTGGAGTTAGATGAGTCAGTGGAAGAACTTTATACCACTATCGAGCAACATTTAGAAGGAAAACAACCAGATGCTTTAATGGTATTTGGTTTAGAATTTGTCAGTAATATCGATCAACTACTGGTTTCAATGGGTTTAGTACGGGAGGAGTTTAGAGATAATTTTCATTTCCCAATACTTTTATGGATAGATGTCAAGATTTCTCAAAAGTTTATTCAGTTAATTCCTGATTTTGAAAGTTGGACAAGCCTTACTGTATTTGAAACTCCCACTCAAGAATTAATAGATTTTATTCAACAAATAAGTGATCGTGTTTATCACAAACTATTAGAGCATGGGGCAGGAATATTTTTAGACAATACTGCTTTAGGTGTGGGAGAATTTGTTGATCAAGAACTTTTAGATGCGCAGCAAGAATTATCAAAGAGAGGAGTTAAGTTAGAACCAGAATTAGAAGCGGGTTTAAAATTTGTTTTAGGTAGAACAGCAGATAATTCTAGTGAAAAATCATTTGAGATATTATTAGAGTATTATAACCGCAGTCTCGAACTCTGGCAACAACTTAACAATTTAGTACGAGTAGCTCACACTTATTATTATCTGGGGTTATTATGGTGTAGTTATCAATTTTGCTATCGGGTAGACAAAGATGATATAGGTTGTTATCGAGCTGCTTCATATTATCAAAAGTCGGTAGAAACTTTTGAGAAAGCTAACCGTCCTGACTTAGCAGCCAAATTTATCAATTCTTGGGGAGAACTTTTACAGATATTGAAAAATTGGGATAAGTTAGAAACTGTGGCCTGCAAAGCCATAAAATTACATCAAACCTATTGTTATCCATTTCGAGAAGCTCGTGCTTATGGTTTTCTAGCTGAAATTGAACTGACTAAAAATCACTATAAACAAGCCAAAAAATTTGCTCAAAAAGCTCTAAAAATTCTTACCAATGCCCTAGCTAATAATTCTAATTGTACTTCAATAAAAGAAGAACTTAATCTAGATTGGCAGTTTTCTCATTATCAGGGTAAATATTTATTTGCTCTAGGAAAATCTGAAAAAGGTTTAGGTGAAACCAAAGGTTCTATAGCCAGATTAGAACAAGCAATATATACGACAAAACCTGAATATAATCCAGAGTTTTACATTAATATTCTCATAGAATTAAGAGAAATATATTATCAACAAAAAGAATATTTAAAGGCTTTTAAAATTAAGCAAGAGCAACTTAAAATAGAACAACAATTTGGATTTCAAGCTTTTATCGGTGCCAATCGCTTGAGAGATACCAAACTAAATATTAATCCTACTTTACCTCAGTTGCAGCTAGGAACTAATCAAAAACAAATGATTAGAGAAATATCTGCATCTGGACGACAGTTTGATGTAGAAATATTACTAGAAAGAATTAGTCGCCCTGACTACAAATTAATAGTTATTCATGGGCAATCAGGAGTAGGTAAAAGTTCAATTTTGCAGGCTGGATTAGTTCCCATTTTAAAGGAAAAGTCAATTGATACCCGTGATGTAGTAGTGGTTTTGCAGCAAGTTTATGTTAATTGGATTTCTGAACTGGGAAAAATTTTACAGAAAGAAGTACAAAGAATTGGAAATTTA
Organism: Okeania sp.; assembly: GCF_035285525.1. Taxonomy (GTDB): domain Bacteria; phylum Cyanobacteriota; class Cyanobacteriia; order Cyanobacteriales; family Microcoleaceae; genus Trichodesmium. Next base: position 54,526 of record NZ_JAYKGW010000006.1, read on the forward strand.
GCTGATAATTATGAGAATCTAAACTTAGCTGAGGAAATTTTTACTCAGTTAGAACATAATGCTAAAGAGAATTTTTTAACTGTAATAATTTTTGACCAATTTGAGGAATTTTTCTTTGCTAATTTTGAACAAAAACAGAAACAAGAATTTGCTTTTTTTCTGGGAAAATGTTTAAAAATTCCCTTTCTGAAAATAGTTTTATCCCTACGGTCAGATTATATTCATTATTTATTAGATTTTAATCATTTGGCTAATTTAGAAACAATTAATAATGATATTTTAAGTGAAAATATACTTTATTGTTTAGGGAATTTTTCTAAATCACAAGCAAAATCAGTTATTCAAGGATTAACACAAAATTCTCAGTTTAAAATAGATAATAATCTGATAGAAATGTTAGTTGAAGACTTGGCAGAAGAGTTGGGAGAAATTCGTCCAATAGAATTGCAAGTAATGGGAGCGCAATTACAGAGAGAAAATATTACGACTTTGGCAAAATATCAAGAATTAGGAGACGATCCTAAAGGAGAATTGGTAGACCGATATTTAGAATCAGTAGTAGAAGACTGTGGACGAGAGAATGAAAAATTAGCTTGGTTAGTCTTAGTATTGTTAACTGATGAAAATAATACTCGTCCCCTAAAAACTAAAGCAGAATTGGAGAAAGAAAGCAATTTTAGTGTCAAAAAGTTAAATTTAGTATTAAAGATTTTTGTAGATTCTGGTTTAGTATTTTTGTCGCGACAAAACCCAGAAGACCAATATCAGTTAGTACATGATTATTTGGTAAAATTTATTCGGCAAAGGAAAGAAGTAGAAATATTAGAGGAACTAAAACAGGAACGGGAAAAACGACAAGAATTACAGAAACGGATGGTTGTAAGTTCAGTTTTTGCTGCATTAGTAATGGCAGTATTGTCAGTGGGAATGGCAATTTTTGGTTTCGATGCTAAATTTGAAAGAAGACTCGCAGAGAACCAAACTATTCAAGCTCAAGCAAATGAAGCTAAGGCACATTCTCTTTTGGGTCAGCGTTTGGATGAAATTATGAGTGCAATGAGAGCGAGGCAAAAACAAATAGATAATAGTTTTCAATTAAAGAATGAAACTAGCATTATTACAGATGTTTTACGAACAGCAGTTTACAAAACTCACCCAAATGAGTTTAGAGAGTTTAACCGTATCCCAAGGCATCAGCATAAAGTATTTGATGTAGAATTTAGCCAAGATGGAAAAACTATTGCTACTGCAACTGATGATGGTACTCTGAAATTTTGGAATCTTCAAGGGCAGTTATTGAAAATAATGGCAGCAAAAATAGATGAAACTTTAATCTCTGATGTAGATTTTAGCTGGGATGGAAAAATGATTGCCATTGCCAGTAATGATGGTACAGTGAAATTGTGGAACCTTCAAGGAGAGTTGTTACAAACTCTGAAAGAATATGATAGTTCGATCTCTGATGTAGAATTTAGCCAAGATAGAAAAACTATTGCTACTGCAACTGATGACGGTATAGTGAGATTGTGGAATCTTCAAGGAGAATTGTTACAAACTTTGAAAAGCAATAATAGTCCTATTTCTGATCTAGATTTTCAGTCAGATGGAAAGATGATCGCAACTGCTAGCAATGACGGTATGGTGAAATTGTGGAACTTTCAAGGAAAGTTGTTACAAACTATTAAAGCTCATACTGGTATCATTTCAAATATAAATTTTAGTCCTGATGGGAAGACTCTCGCTACTTCCAGCAATAATGGTATGGTAAAATTGTGGAACCTTCAGGGGATATTGTTGCGAACTATTAATGCTCATAATGATCGGCCTTCGGATTTAACTTTTAGTCCGGATGGAAAGACTGTTGTAACTGCCAGTGATGACGGTACGGTGAAATTGTGGAACCTTCAAGGAGAGTTGTTACAAACCCTGAAAGGACATGATAGCTTGGTATCTGATGTCGAATTTAGCCCCAATGAAAAGATAATTGTAACTGCCAGTGAAGATGGTACGGTGAAATTATGGAATTTAGAGGGGCGAGAGTTAAAAACTCTGAGTGATTATAATAGTTTGGTTTCAGATTTAGCATTTAGTCCTGATGGAGAAATAATTGCCACTGCTAGTGATGATGGTACAGTTCTGTTATGGAATCTAGAAGGGCAAGAGTTGCGGACTATGAAAATTCATAATGGCTTGGTCTATGATATAGAATTTAGTCCTAATGGCAAGACTCTGGTAACTGCCGGTGACGATGGTACTGTCAAATTATGGAACTTGCAGTGGCAAGCATTACGGACTTTGGAAAAAGATAATGCTCTCGTTAATGGCGTAGCATTAAGTCCCGACGGAAAAATAATTGCCACTACCAGTGATGATGGTGTAATAAAATTATGGAGCTTACAAGGAAAAAAGTTACGCACTTTAGAAAGCAATAGTAACAGCATCTCTGATATAGTATTTAGCCCCGATGGAAAAATAATTGCTGCTGCCAGTAATGATGGTACAGTAGAATTGTGGAAACTAGAAAAGCAAGAGTTGCCCGTTCTTTTGGAAGAGAATAGTCACAGTATCTCTGATATAGTATTTAGCCCCGATGGAAAAATAATTGCTACTGCTAGTGATGATGGTACAGTTAAATTATGGAATCTACAAGGAAAAGAGTTGCGGTCTCTAAAAGGGCATGAGAATTCGGTTTCTGACCTAGATTTTAGTGCAGATGGAAAAATGATTGCTACTGCAAGTAATGACAAAACTGTAAAATTGTGGAACCTACAAGGAGAATTGTTGCAAACTCTAGGAGGGTATAAAAGTTTAGTCTCTGATGTCGAATTTAGCCCTGATGGCAAGATAATTGCTACTGTAAGTCGGGAGAGGATAATAAAATTGTGGCCAAATCTGGGAATAGAAGAATTTACCCAATATGGTTGCCAATTGTTAAATGATTACTTAATCTCCCATCCTGAAGAATTAAAGGAACTCAGAATTTGCCAAACCGATAAACGCATCAAAGCAGCAGCTCTTAGTTGGGTAATAGAGGGAGAAGAACTGGCAAGGAAAAGCATGGGCAAAAGCCAAGAGAGTACAGACAAATTTCAGGAAGCAATAAAAAAATTTAATCTAGCACTAAAATGGAATCCTGACCTCAATTTGAAGCCAAAAACTAGGGCAAAATCATTACAGCAGGCTGAAAGGTTTATGATAGATGGCACTGATTTAGCAAGACAAGAAAATATAGAAGCAGCCATAGAAAAATACCAAGGAGCAAAAAAACTCGATCAAGTAGCATTGGTTCCTACTTTGGAAAATCTTGACCCAGAAGCTAAAGCTAAATCTGAAGCAGCAAATGCTTTATTGCTTCAGGGAAGAAAACTTATGAGGAAAGGAAAACTTAAGGAAGCACTTATATCGTACCAAAAAGCAGAAAAATTTGATCGTCATCAAATTTCTGCTAGTCATTGGAATAGGCTTTGTCGTGAAGGTACGATTGATAAACAACCTGCTGATGTTATTATTGCTTGTGAAAAAGCAGTTGCTCTTGACCCGAAAAATGGTAATTTTGTTGATAGTCGGGGATTTGCTAGGGTGTTCACAGGGGATATTGAAGGAGCAATTGCAGATTTTCAGGTATTTGTAGAATGGACTGATGATCACGAAGAGAAAGAGGAACGACAAAAATTGATCAAAGCACTCCAGGCAGGGAAAGGGCCGTCTCCAATAGAATTGGAGGAGTTCAAGGATTAGTCAAGAACCTGATCATATCAAGTTTGCTTAATTCAAGAGAAACAATACTTCAGCACAGACACTATATATAGCGTCTTTGCGTAAGTCCTGAGAAAAAAATCTTTTATTTTCAACCATTACTAAATCTCCCCACTCCCCATACTCTAAACCCTATTTAGGACTTGCTAAAAAAATTGGTTGGTTAGGGTAGGACAGGGGGAAGCGGAGACGGGGAGATGGAGTAAACTGGCAAAGGTTTCGGCCATTTTATGTGAAGAAATTTTCTGCACTTATTTCCAGAAAATCTCAGTAAATTGATGTCAATAAAAGCCAATAACTAGGAGATTAACTAAAGATAAAAAGCTCCTAACACTTATTTATTCTGACTTTTAGCTTTATTCAGCAACCCCTATTTATATAAAATCCGGTTGAATACTTAGGGCTTGCTGATTAAATATTAAAACATTGATATATAAAGATTTTAGGCTTTTTAGGTAGGGAAAAAGTACAAGGTTTGTGCTCTTCAATTACTAAAAAAGTACGGTTCCCAAGAAATAGGATTTTGGTTGACGCTCTGCAGAAAAACTAAGGGATAATTCTTCCTCTTGTCTTCTGCAAATTCCCTACTTCTCCTGACTTCTGACTTCTGACTTCTGGCTCCTCTCTACTACTAAAAGACTTTTACGGTTCCCGATAAATCAGCAAGCCTTACTTATTATGTATTTGGGGGTGATAGGGTGATGGGGTGATTGAAGTGTAGATAGAATTATGAACATATATTATATAACCAGATTTTATGTTAGAGGTCGTAAGGTAAACCAGTTGGTTTGCCATCTATAGCCAGAGGAATCCTTCCCCATCCTGCCTCCTCACCCATATCAAGCCAGATTTGATCCAAAGTATGGAAACTATAAGGATCATACGCACCATTAGCACCTATCTCATAAGCGTTAGAAGCACCATATCGAATGCCAAAAGGATCGTGAATATAAATTTGTTCTTTATCCAAATTAAATCCTGTGGCTACAACCATGTGTCCGCTACTTTTATAAGCTACACCCAAAACTACTGGATATCCAGCTTGTAGACAAAGCATTAAATCTGCGTGAGAAAGTGTATAAGAGAAATAGGTTTCTACCCCAAAATCTCTTAATGCTTTAGTTTGCGCCTCATGGTCTGTGGTATCACCATATTTGGCTAATGTTTCTCCATAATAACTTTCAAATTCTTTGTAGCCACAAGGTTTTGCTTTCTTCATTAATTCTGGCTTTAAAGCTGCTAAGAACATAGCACAAGAGGTCAAATTACATTGACGACTTCCTGCACCAAAATGAAGAGTATCGTTATCTACTTGAGAAAAATAAGGTACGTCTAGCTTTTTCACCCGCACATTTTTTGGTTGTTTATATTGTAAATGAGGTGTATAAGCATAAACTTTTTCCAGAGAAGTTTTGCTATCAACTGCTAATCTTGGATTTTCTAAAGTCAACAAAGTATGTTGTTTAGCATCTGGCAATATTTGTATCACCTTAATTTTTTCATCTTTGTTGACAAAACTTTTCTGATTATCCCATAATTCTGAAGATTGTATGGGTTTAGACTTTAACCAAGTTGAATGGGCAAAAGTTACAGTAGTAACTTCCTTTTTTTCCTTTGTTGTGCTTTGAACAGACTTACTATTTTTGACAAATTTACAAAATAGTTGAGCTTCAGCACATCTGCGCCTCCGCAAACCTACTTCAGCAGCAGAACCAGGATTTCGATATTTTTCAAATTGCTTTGTTACCCAATCTTGATCTGCCCACTTGGAAACGCTGTCACAAACCTGGGTAATGGAATTGAAGTTGGTTCCACGATAAAAATTTGCGCCCAGGTTATAGGCAAAACTATAAAGCGCCCCCCGTTGATTTTCATTCATCTGAGACCAAGTAGGGATTTTTTCTAAAGCAGGTTTACAAACTTCTTCTACTTCCCAAGCTAAATACTCCTCTGCTTCAGCACGAGTAATAATATCATTTATCCTAACTTTAGTTCCATCAGGATATTTAGTAGTGCCATACCCAATTGTACCAACTTCCCACCCATAGATTGGATCGGGATATGCTTGGGCTCGG
>NZ_JAYKGW010000007.1:0-4163 GCF_035285525.1 Okeania sp.
AGAGAGTAGAGAGTAGAGAGTAGAGAGTAGAGAGTAGAGAGTAGAGAGTAGAGAGTAGAGAGTAGAGAGTAGAGAGTAGAGAGTAGAGAGTAGAGAGTAGAGAGTAGAGAGTGAACCTCGGACTAAACTCGGAGGCTTGAAATACTGAAGTTAAATATTTTTTTCATCCCCTTAAAAAAGGAGGCTTTAGACCTGATTTTTTGGTAATTGATAATTAATAATTAATAATTAATAATTAGGGTTTGCTACTTTGTAGATAAAGGTTATAGACTTTTTATATATCGAAAAATCCCAACTTTTCCAACTAAAACTACCAAGAAGTTAGGATTTTAAACAGAGCAATATAGGATAATGAATAATAAATCATGAATCATGAATAATTAGGGTTTGCTGATTAAATATAAAAATCTTTGGCATATAAAAGTTATAGACTTTTTAGAGCTGGTTAAAACCGTGAGGGAATTGAATCAAGTACCGAAATTTTATTTCACTATCCATTACTAATTAATTTCTAACCCGCTCCTGCTTTAATATTGTGCAATAGTAGTTTAACTACATTGATGGTTAATTAGGGCTTGCTGAAAAAGTATTTTTGCTCTTTTTAGGGAGTAGTTAAGAGTCAGCAGAAATAGAAGTTATAGACGAGTTAAGTATAAGAATAGTCTCTTAAGTTTTCACCTCAACTGTGAGGAACTTATTGCTAACTTTTTTAACCTTTTTAACCTAAAAGCTGGTATTTTTTACCGACTTAAATTTCCTAAAAGCTTTATCTATCGATGCTTTTATATTTATTCATAAAAGCCTAGTTATTCATTATTTATTATTCATTATTCATTAACTCTATCATACCAACTCACAGATTTAGGTTGATAGTCAACACAATTAATAGCTTTTTCTGAAAGAGCAACTTTAGGTTGTACAGGACATTTTAGATAATAATTCCTAGTAAAAAATAGACAATTAGAGCAGGGAATATTGTGCATTCTTTGAGCAGTACGGACTAAATTAGCGATCGTGCCGACCATACTCCAAACCATTAAAATTATCAATCCCCAAGCAAAGACAAAACAGATAGGAACCCAAAACGGTTGTATGGCATGAATTACAAAATAAAGAAGTTGAAACACAGCTAGTCAGACATATCATAAATTACTAATCTTAAATTTAACCTAATCTCATCAATTTTTAATTTAATTTTGTAAGCATTCAACTATTAACTTTCAGCCCTCAACTTTTGAAGTTAATAACTGACTAGAGTTAGCTGATGACCTTTTTCGTATCGGAGGTTTAATTCTCCTTGGAGATTAATTCCTCTTAATAAAGGAATGAGTTGATAGCGGAATGCACTCGCATTCCGCAGGAAATGCTTACCTAATTTTTAAGAACAGGACTTACGCAACTGCAAGGTATTTTCGTCGGATACGACCGAAGGGAAACAATCTCAAAACCCTGTTTTTCCTACCTCATGGCTTTAGTCCTAAAGAATATATAAAGTTAAAAGCTTTAAGAAACTTATGATGAAAATATAGATAATTGTACCCTATAAAGAATTTAGGATAAACTATGGCCTTAAGATTAGGTGACAAAGTACCTGACTTTACTCAAAATTCCTCTGAAGGAGAAATCAGCTTTTATGACTGGGCAGGTGAAAACTGGGTAGTTCTTTTCTCTCACCCTGCTGATTATACACCAGTTTGTACCACAGAATTAGGTTCAGTTGCGAAACTCAAACCAGAATTTGACAAGCGTGGAGTTAAAGTTATTGCTCTAAGCGTTGATGATGCAGAATCTCACAAAGGTTGGATTGGAGATATCAATGAAACTCAAGAAACAACTGTTAATTATCCTATTTTAGCAGATGTAGATAAAAAGGTTTCTGATTTGTACGATATGATTCATCCTAACTCTTTAAATAATCTCACAATTCGTACAGTTTTTATCATCGACCCTGAGAAAAAGCTCCGTCTTTCTATTACTTATCCTGCCAGTACAGGTCGTAATTTTGATGAAATTATTCGAGTAATTGATTCTTTGCAACTAACAGATAATTATCAAGTTGCTACTCCTGTAAATTGGCAAGATGGAGAAGATTGTGTAATTGTTCCTTCTCTGAAAGACCCCGAAGTATTAAAAGAGAAATTCCCTAAAGGTTACACAGAAGTTAAGCCATATTTGCGCATGACTCCTCAACCTAACAAATAAATAAATAAGTCATCTATAATATAGTTAAGGATTAAGAGTTGGGCTAGGATTCTTAATCCTTAATTATTTTGTAAGCATTTAGCAGTCAGCATTTAGCTATCAGCTATAAGTTATTAATTTATTGTCTTAGTCAAAAAAACTATTAATCAAAAATCACTAGCTGAATGTTAATAGCTGAATACCTAAATTTTAGGAGGGAGGAAAAATTATGTGGGAAAATCCAATTGTTTTAAAAATTCCTTCAGATGGAAAAATGACAGAGGAACAATTTTTTAAATTCTGTCAAATTAATCAAGACTTAAACATAGAAACTAATAAATTTGGAGAGTTATTAATTATGTCTCCTGCTGGTTCGGAAACAGGAAATAGAGAATTTAATTTGTGTGGTCAGTTATGGTTATGGTCAGAAGAAGATGCTACAGGTTTAGCTTTTAGTTCGAGTGCAGGATTTACTCTTTCTACAGGAGCGAAAAAATCTCCTGATGCCTCTTGGATAAAATTAGAAAGATGGATGAGTTTATCTCAAGAAGAAAAAGAAAGATTTGCTCCTATTTGCCCGGATTTTGTAGTGGAATTAATGTCGCCTTCTGATAGTTTGAAAACTCTACAAGTAAAAATGGAAGAATATATGGCAGAACCGGGAGTAAAATTAGGTTGGTTAATTGATAGAAAGGAAAGGAAAGTTTATATTTATCGTCCTGGAATGGAGACTGAATGTTTAGAAAATCCAGAGACTGTGAGTGGAGAAGCAGTATTACCAGGATTTGTGTTAAAGATGAGTAAAGTTTGGTAAATTAGGAGCAAAAATTATGTTTGAAGAAACAATGATTTTACAAATGCCTTCCAGCTTAAAAATGACAGAGGAACAATTTTTTGAATTCTGTCAAGTTAATCAAGATTTACGGATAGAAACTAATAAATTTGGAGAGTTATTAATTATGTCTCCCGTTGGTTCGGAAACAGGAAATAGAGAATTTAACTTATGTGTACAATTAGGCTTATGGTCAGAAGAAGATGGTACAGGTTTAGCTTTTAGTTCGAGTGCAGGATTTACTCTTTCTACAGGAGCGAAAAAATCTCCTGATGCCTCTTGGATAAAATTAGAAAGATGGATGAGTTTATCTCAAGAAGAAAAGGAAAGATTTGCTCCGATTTGCCCTGATTTTGTAGTAGAATTAATGTCGCCTTCGGATAGTCTAAAAATCTTACAGGAAAAAATGGAAGAATATATGGCAGAACCGGGAGTAAAATTAGGTTGGTTAATTGATAGAAAGGAAAGGAAAGTTTATATTTATCGCCCTGGAATGCCGAATGAATGTTTAGAAAATCCAGAGACTGTGAGTGGGGAAAAAGTATTGCCAGGTTTTGTGTTAAAGATGAGTAAAGTTTGGTAAATTAGGAGGAAAATATGTTTGAAGAAACCATGATTTTACCAATGCCTCCAAGTTTAAAAATAACAGAGGAACAATTTTTTGAATTCTGTCAAATTAATCAAGACTTAAACATAGAAACTAATAAATTCGGAGAGTTATTAATTATGTCTCCTGCTGGTTCATAAACTGGAAATCGTAGTCTTAGTATAGCAGCAAAATTATATTTTTGGGCAGAAGAAGAAGCTAGTGGTATTGCTTTTGATTCGAGTGCAAGTGCCTCTTGGATAAAATTAGAAAGATGGATGAGTTTATCTCAAGAAGAAAAAGAAAGATTTGCTCCAATTTGCCCAGATTTTGTAGTAGAATTAATGTCACCTTCTGATAGTCTAAAAACCTTACAGGAAAAAATGGAAGAATATATGGCAAAGTCGGAAGTAAAATTAGGGAATGTTAATTGATATAAAGGAAAGGAAAGTTTATATTTATCGTCCAGGAATCGCGACCGAATGTTTAGAAAATCCAGAGACTGTGAGTGGAGAACCAATATTGCCAGGATTTATTTTAAAGATGAGTAAAATTTGGTAAATA
>NZ_JAYKGW010000008.1:0-20792 GCF_035285525.1 Okeania sp.
CAGGTTCAGCAGAAATATAACCATTATCAATAATATTTCCGGCATCATCTAATACTTGATAATTTACTTTAATTTGTTTTACAGTTTGACAACTTTTATTTGCTACTTTGCCTGTTAAAAAATTCCCATCATAGTTAACATTACTAATGGGTATTTCTGTAGCTTTAATTTCCTCGGAATTACAACTAACTTTTGTTGTTTCATTGATAGTTTCTTGGTTGCCACAAAGATTAACTAAATTAATAGTTTTTCCCTCTGAAGTTTTCATATAACAAATTGGGTTGTCAAGCTCAGAATAATTCTGAGCTAACAAAGAACTACTTGTAAAACTCCAAGATAAAAAAGCTAGTATGAAAATTTTAGTCAGAGATAAATTCTTCATAATTAACCCATTTTTCAACCTAATTAATTAGTGGCAAACCCCGATTTTGGCGAACATTCTTAGCTGTAGGTAGTCGGCGACGTTTAATTTGATTTTCCGACTGTACAGACTGTTTAATTCTTAAAGCTTCAGTAGTTGCTGTTAAACCCAAATCATCTAAAATTTCTATCGCAGCAACTTCCCCACTATCACAACCACCTTCCATCCAACCTTGATATTCTAAAGAAGTGTGTTCTCCCGCAAAAAATATATTCCCTACACGCTCTCCCTCTATACCATAAAACCGCGTCCACTGCCCTGGAGTGTAACACAAATAAGAACCACGGACAAAAGGATCTCCAGGCCAATAACTGCGAATTGCTTGGGATGGAATTGCCACACTACTGATACCAGGAAAAACAAGTTCTAGTTGAGAATTTAACTGTTGAGCATGAACTTCAGCAGTAGCAGCTCCTATTGCTACACCTTGAGTACCACCAATAAACTGCGTCATCAGACCAGGACCTGGAGTGTAACGACTTTCCGCACTTTCCCAAGTAGCTTGGAATCCTAGATCGGAACGAACATTACCTGTAGAGCTGTAGCGAGTACGCCAAATTTTTTCTTGATAAGCAGTTGCTAACTTAGAGTTAGTTCCGTAGCCAGTAGTATCTATAGATAACCTTTTCAATGGGGGTAAATCTACATTAAGCTGTATTTGTCGCAGTAAAGTAAATGGTAATGCCAGCAAAATTCGCTCGTAAGTGCGGTCAAAGGTACTATTACCTGACCTTAATGCTACTTGATATCGACCATCAGGAAGAGAATTAATTGCTTCTAATATTATTCCAGTTTCAATGGAATTAAAAAGTCTATTTGCCAATTCTATAGGGATTCGTTGATTACCTCCTGCTACATGAAAACGTTCATCACTGGTCCCAATAATCTCAAATTCTCCTGTTTCAGTACCGATTAAATAGAGTAAGTTAAGACAAGATTGTTGTTCTGCATCAAGACCGTACTCACCGGTGTAACCAACTCGGATGATTTGACGAATTATTGATGTAGTTTCTGGTATTCGGTCTAAATATTCCGCGATCGAGAGATTATCTAGTTCTACTGCTGCTGGTGTAGGTTTGGTATAGTCTTCAAAATCATCGATCGCTTCTAAATCTGCATCAATTTGTGCTGCCACAGGAGCAAAGTCTCTGACTAATTCTTCCATTCCTATTCTACGACCTTCAAAAAAGAATGTGTCTTGTGTTTCTAAGCTCTCATCCGCTGCCAACAAGTCTACAAGATTTAATCCTAATTCTTCTGCTATACCACGGAGACAAACATGATCTGTATCTATTAATTCGCCACCCAGTTCTACTGAGAATGGTGTACCTAATGCCTTCTGGGTAGTTAGCATTCTACCACCGACTCTATTTCTAGCTTCTATCACATTTACTGGCACTCCTGCCTGAGTGAGACGGTAAGCTGCGGTTAATCCGGCAATTCCAGCACCTACTATTAATATGGGTGTAGTTTGAGCCATCGCCCTTTCCCCACCCTTATAAAAATTAGAAGCGGCCATTGCTCCAGCAAACCCTAAACCTCCTTGTAACAAACGACGGCGAGTAGTCCGAAATTTACTATTTTGGGTTTCTCTCACCATCCCTAATAATTCATCGGTGGGAACGCCTGTTTTGCGTGACATTCTAGCAATTTGGTAGGCATGACGTAATACTTTCATTAAGGAAGATTTAGTCATAATTAATGTCCTTTAATTCTTAAATATAAATTTTTAATTTCAAGCATAAATTAATAGATTGTAGTAAGATAACATTACTTAGGTTAAACTGTAAACTCAAAAATAAAATTTTAAGAAATGTTAACTATTGATACTCTATTTGATGAAAATTTTTATTTGGCTTCAAATCCTGATGTAGTAGATGAAATTGCTGGGGGAAATTTCGTTAGTGGGTTAGACCATTTTCTGAATGTGGGTCAATTTGAAAATCGCGACCCCAATGCTTTATTTGATACGAGTTTTTATATAGAAACTAATACTGGGGTAATTGGTGCTGTTGAGATAGGTGCTTTCACAGCGGTAGAACATTTTTTACAGTTTGGTCAATTTGAATTTCGCGATCCTAGTCCGGTTTTTAATACTGCTTTTTATCTCTCAGATACTGAATTAGCTACAGCTTTAGAATCATCAAATTTAAGACCTTATGAACATTTTATTAGGTTCGGTCAATTTGAAAATCGTGACTCTACTTTTTTGTTTGATACTGAATTTTATTTGAGCCAAAATCCTGATGTAGTGGAGTTACTAAATACGGGAATATTTGCTAGTGCAATTCAACATTATGTTTTAGTTGGTTTACCAGAAAATCGTTTGAGTACCGCTCCAGAGATTGAAGATAATTTGTTAGATATTACTGGTAATTTGGGTGTGTTAGGAACGGCTGCCGTTAATGATTTTGTGGGTGATGGAAATCGGGCTGATATTTATAGTTTTATTTTAAATACTCCTAGTAGTTTAGATGTAGTTTTAGGTGGTTTAAGTGCAGATGCAGATATAGAATTAATTGAGGATATTAATAGTAATCGAGTTGTAGAAGGTTTAGAGGTGTTTGCTGAGTCGAGAAATGTTGGTATTGTTGATGAGAGAATAGTTGTTGATTCTTTGCCAGAAGGTAATTATTTTGTCAGAGTTTCTCAGTTTAATGGTGATACAAATTATACCTTGTCTTTAGAAGCTAATTAGATCATGACTTACGCAGATGAACCCAGAAACCCGGTTTCTTTGCGTAAGTCCTATAGATAATGGATAATGGATAATTGATAATTACAGCAGCTCTCGTTTCGGTAAACCACATTAGGAACGTTGCATAAGCGCGTCCCTACAAGATTTTGGTTATAGATCCGGTGGTTTGTCCATTTGAAAAGCGCTGTAATCTATGAGACCAACACAACTAAAGCAAAAGAGTAAGCAGGGAGCAGGGAGCAGCGATCACCGAGAAAGAATTGATTATTTTTTTGGGGATAATTGATTTATAGTAGATTAGGTCAAGCTGTTAATTACCCTAGTTAATTATATCTACCTAAAAAAAATTCTTGTAATGTTTTTAGATAGCGATCGCCACCTACTTGACTCAAGTTATTATGTCCAGCATCTGGTAATAATACCAGTTTTTTCGGTTCGGGTGCAGCAGCAAATAATTTTTGACTCATAGTTACAGGTATAACTTTGTCCTCCATACCATGAATAAATAAGACTGGCACTTTTATTGATTTGATTTTGTTAATGAAGTCAAATTTTTGTGTCACCACCAACTTCAAAGGAAATATCTGGATTCTGCGTCTGTATTGAGCCATATCTTTAATGGAAGTAAAGCAACCTTCAGCTATCAACCCTGCTGCTTTTGGTTGTTGTAAACAGAGATCGACAGCGATCGCTCCTCCCAGAGAGTGTCCGTAAACAAAAATCTCTTCTGGTGAAAAACCTTTTTCTTGAATCAAATAATTCCAAGCTATGGCAGCATCTTCATAAACTCTCGTTTCTCTAGGAAATCGCCCTTGACTATTACCGTATCCCCGATAATCAATCATAAACACCGAAAACCCTAGCTGATATAGTTTTGCTACTCGCTCAAGATTGCAACTTTTTTCATTAGCTGCCATGTTACCACTGGCACCATGTAGGAAGAGAATAACTCTATTGGTGGGTTCAGTTTGGGGAATCCACCAACCGGATATTTGTTCGGTCTGGTTGTGAGCAGTTGTAACTGATAACCAAACTTCTTCGTAAGGAAGATTAAAAGTAGCAGGGGTAGCTAATACCAATGATTTAGGTTCAAATATCAATCGGTTTTGCAGTAATCTTAATAACATAAAGCCAGAGAAATAAATACTTGCTAAACCCATTAAAGAAGTTTGAAAAATACTCATTTTTGAAACTATACTTCATTTATTATTTACAACAAAATAATATGACAACTAGGAATGATTTATAAGTTCGTTAAGAACAATCAAGATAAATCAAAATCTTTATTAGATTCTGACTCTTGATTCCTGATTGCTATATCTATCTAGCTCTAATGAAGCTGATAGCTGATGGCTGACTGCTGAATGCTTACTGAAGAATTAAGATTTTCTAGTATTCTGTAGTTTTTTAACAGCCCGAATTAGATGAACCAAGTATGGCTTAATAATATCTTGATTTAGTTCTTTTAACTTAGTTATTTGTGCTTGTAATTCTTCTTGAGAAGTATTGTTTGTTGACTCTAAATCAAACTCTATACTGTTCTGTAAATATGTAGCTAAATCTTTTAATGATTGTATTTCTTCTTCAATATCTGAAAATTTAATATTTATTGCTTCCCAATCTTCTTTTGTAATTGTATTGTATTCAAAGTTTGATTGATTTAGAGGAGAATTTAGAGAGGATTCTGGAGCTTTTTCAAGAATTGTTTTTCCTAGTAATTCTAATTGTTTAAAAGCTAAGTTCATATCTGTTTTTAATTCTACTATTTCATTGTTTTCGTTATTAGTTTGTTTGTTAACTTTTTCTTCAAATATTTTGCGATTAATTCTATTCAAAAATAATGCCAATGTTATCGGAGCTACAGCCAATAAAATTTCTTGAAAGAACCAGCCAAAAAATGAACCAAACGCTGAAGCCCATAAAGCACTATGTTCTACTATTTCTAGCCAATTAAGCTGATTTTGGGGATTGTTTGAAACTTTTGATGATATTTCTCTATTTTCCATAAATATTAGATCCCCATTATTATGTGTTTAGTTGTAAGCATTCAGCTATTAGCCGTCAGCTAGCTAATGTCTGACGGCTGTTTGCGCAGCATTCCGTAGGAAATGCTTACCTTAATAGATTAATACAAATTTTTATCCAGGTATTTTATCATAACTTGTTGTGTAAAATTATATCTTAACAATTATTCATATTTACTCTCAGTAGTTAATAATGAAGTATTTGCTCAACCCCCTCTTTTAAAGGTAAGACAGAATAATTAGAGGAAAAAAACGTATTTTTGATAACCGGATTTGATATAATAATTAGTCAGCATTCAGTTATTAGCCGTTAGCTTGAGCGCCAACCCTATCTAAACCTTAAAATGGCTTTAATGAATATAATGTTTAAAGTCGGATTTGATAGCAAGATTCAATTTACTTCAACTAACTAAAACTTTTTTTTTAACTTAAAATAAATAGCTGACTGCTAAATGCTGAATGCTGAATGCTTATAATAACTGATAACTGAAATGACTAATACTGAAATACAAATACCAGAATTATCCCAATTAGAATATTTACCTTATATTGATTCTGAAGGAAATTTACCATCATTATTACAAGGAAAAATTGGTGTTTATGGAATTTTTGACCAGGAAAAAGAATTACTATTTGTCGGTTATTCTCGTGATGTATATCAGAGTTTGAAACAACATTTAGTTCGTCAACCTAATAGTTGTTATTGGCTAAAAGTGCAAACTATTGAACGCCCAAATCGAAGTATATTAGAAAATATAAAAACAGCTTGGATTAATCAAAATGGTTCCCTACCTATTGGCAATGGTGCAGCAGAAGCAAAATGGAATCAACCTATAGATACTAAACAAGAAATGACTGAAACAGAAAAAGTACAATATCAAGATCCATTAATTGATGAAGTTGCCAAAGAAAAACTATTAAAAAATATAGCTAGGCGAGTAGAAGCTAATATTTTAGAAGTATTAAAAAATCGAGGTTTACAAGAAAATATTCGTTTCAATCCTAAGTTAAAAAGCAGTGGTTTATTAGATTTGAAGTAAGCATTTTCTACTTCCTAGATAATGATTTATGAAAAAAATTGTAGGGTTTGGGTCTCCCAAGTCAAACCAAAATATTAGGAAGAATAAATCAAACTAAATATATAGATAATGATTTATGAAAAAAATTGTAGGGTTTGGGTCTCCCAAGGCAAACCAAAATATTAGGAAGAATAAATCAAGCTAAATATATTTTCTACTCCCTAATACCTAATACCTAATACCTAAATTATGAAAATAGCTACTTGGAATGTAAATTCAATTCGCACTCGTCAAGAACAAGTTATAGAATGGTTAAAAGTAAATTCAGTTGACGTTCTTTGCTTACAAGAAACTAAAGTTATTGACCAAGATTTTCCGCGATCGCCTTTTGCAAAATTAGGCTATCATGTTTATATTTCTGGTCAGAAATCTTACAATGGTGTGGCAATTTTTAGCCGTTCCCCAATGCAAGATGTTACTAATGGATTTGCACCTATTTTAGGTGATAATAAAGTCGGAGATTTTGACATACAAAAGCGCTTAATTACTGGAATAATAAATGATGTTTGTATTCTTAATCTTTATGTTCCCAATGGTGCTAGCGTCGGTAGTGAAAAATATGTTTATAAACTTCATTGGTTAAAATTATTGCAAGAATATGTTAAAGTAGTTCTTGATAAAACACCAAATTTATGTATCTGTGGCGATTTTAATATTGTCCCAGAAGATCGAGACATTTACGATCCAGAAGGTTGTAAAAATTCTGTAGGATTATCTGATGCGGAACGGCAAGCTTTACAGCAAATTCTCAAGTTAGGATTAGTTGATGCTTTTCGTCAGTTTACCACCGAAGGAGGTCATTATAGTTGGTGGGATTATAGAGCAGCAAGTTTTCGCCGTAATCGTGGTTGGCGTATTGACCATCATTATTTGAGTTTACCCCTTTCTCAAAAAGCAATCAGTTGTATCATCGACAAATCTCCCAGACAGTTACCAAAACCTAGCGATCATGCACCAGTTATTGTGGAATTTTGAAGGCAGGAAGAAGGAAGAAGGAAGAAGGAAGAAGGAAGAAGGAAGAAGGAAGAAGGAAGAAGGAAATGGCAACAAATAAACTTTGAAATTAACAGGACTTACCCATCAACGCTATTAGTAGTGGACTGACAAAGCTAAAGCCTTGTAGGGGCGGGTTTCACTATTAAGTTAACGAGTTTTCACACTAAGTCAGATAAACCCGCCCCTATCCCATGCACCATTATATAATGATAAAATTATGCCGATGACTGGTGGTACGCGAAATCATAATCAAATATACCTGAAGTTCAACCAAGATATGTTACCTTAACATAAATTATTCAGTCTTATAGTGGAGGTAAGTCAGAAGTTAATGGAAAAACCAGCAGATAATCAATATCCAATCAACGAGTTACTCAAACAACGTTGGAGTTCTCTAGCTTTTGCTGAGAAAATGGTTGACTCACAAGTATTACTTTCGCTTCTAGAAGCAGCACGATGGTCTCCTTCTTCTTTTAATGAGCAACCTTGGAGTTTCATAGTTACCACTAAAGAAAACCCCACTGAATATGATCGCCTTCTTAGTTGTTTAGCACCAGGAAATCAACCTTGGGCAAGTCTTGCTCCAGTGTTAATGATATCTGTTGCTAAACTTTTCTTTGACAGAAATAATAAACCCAATAGACACGCTTTTCACGATGTAGGTTTAGCAGTTGCTAGCTTAACTTTTCAAGCAACAGAAATGGGTTTGAGAGTTCGTCAAATGGCAGGTTTTGATCTTGATAAAGCGCGAGAATTATATAGAATATCAGAACAGTATGAACCAGTAACAGCTATAGCTATTGGTTATCCAGGAGAACCGGAGATTTTGCCTGAGTCTTTACGGGAGAGGGAACTGTCTCCCCGCAGTCGTAAACCTATAAGTTCTTTTGTGTTTACTGGAAAGTGGGGTTCTAGTTCGTATTTGTAGTCATAGTTTGTAGAGGGTACGGTTCCCCATAAGTTGGAGACCAAACCCCTACGGAGCATCAATATACTCATACTACCGGGTTTGATATCAGAGATTCAGCAAAGTAACCGATACCTTACTATGTCACAATTCTCTATCATTAATATTATTTATAGATGTTTATTTTTAATAAGAAAAATGAAAAAGCTGATCGGATCTATTATTATCGTAATTCTGTTATTTGTCTCTTATATTGTAGAGAAGAGGTATTTAACTAAACCTGCAAGTAGTGATAGTAATGTTAGTAATGTCAAAAAAATAGATGTAGAAGATTTGGTAGATGGTATGGAAGAAATGGAAGATAAATGTAAGGAAAAAGGAGAGAATGTCAAGGTAGGAAAAAGAACTGATTTAATCAGGGGGAAATATAGTTTAAAAACTTATGTAGGTTGCGAGTGAGTTGTGGTTGTATGATTAATGTACGAGGCAAATTTGCAGTGTGCGTTATACTGTTTCACCAAAGTTAAAAATCAAAAGTCATATATTTAAGATTTTAGAGATTCAAAATTTTAACAGCACAGTCATTTCAGGAAGTTATTTGATATCTAAAAGTTGGAAATTATTTGTAAAATTCTTTTTTCACGTTTGGCATTAGAAGGCTAAAATTTAGACTGAGAAGGATATTTAGAAATCCTGTGAATGCCTACAAAATTAAGTCTTTTTTCCTATATAGAAAACATAACCATAAAACTGTTTATATTTATAATATAATTCAGCTTCATGCTGTTGATTTTCTACAAGTTTTTCGGCAGTTTTATTACCTAAATATTTTTGCAAAAATTTTTCCTGTACAGCAACTTGAGGAGCATAAAAATTCTCAGTCCAACAATTCTCAGGCAGCACAAAAGTAGCAATAGGAATATATCCAGCTTTTTCCATTTGTTTGACTTTATTAGAAATAGTATCTATTTCTGGATATTCATTATTCCAAAATTCATTAATTTCCCCTGGTCGTTCTTCAGTAAACCACGATATCTCGGAAACAGCAAGGAAAGCTCCTCTCTTTAAAAACTTATACCATTCATTTATGCCTCGTTCAAACCCAATATTATAGATTGCTCCTTCTGACCAAATTAAGTCTAATTCTTCATTTTGAAAAGGCAGATTTTCCATCGAACCAACAATGCCATTTACTCTATTTTCGAGATTCAATTTCTGACTATTAATATTGAATATATCTATAAAAATCGGAGACAAATCAATAGCTGTAATATATCCTGATGTATGATTAGCGATCGCCATTGTTTGACCACCAGTTCCACAACCTATATCGGCAATTTTTGATTCATTGGTCAGATTATCAATAAAGCTTAAAGCTTTAATAGTTACTTCCGAGCTTCCTGGTCCTTGTCGTTCTAATTTTGAATAATATTCGTAGATTAATTGCACATCAAATTCGTGAATGGATTTATTTTCATTACTCATATTATGTAGAATCCGCTATCTCAGTTTTCTTACTAATTTTAAACTGGTTACACAACCCCTAGTTTCGTAACTAATGGGATATTTTTTTTACTTGGAAATCCCTAAAAAACCGGGTTTGTTGGAGAAAGATGTCAGTATAATAATCCACCTAATACAAACCCAGTTTCTAAACTTAACATAATGAATAATGAAACTATCTCTCATTATCAATTATTAATTATTAATTATCCATTATCAATTATTAGTTAATCATTCATGTGGAGAGTAATTTTGGTATTTTCTAGCCTTTCAGATATCCAGCGTTCAAATAATTCACCCTCTAATTTTTTCTTGATTTCAGGATTATCTAAAGAAGCACCTTGTAACTGTTCTAAGCGAAATATACTCCAAAATTTATTAGTTTCAAAGGGTCTTAAAACATCTCCAATATTAACAGAACCAGAATTAATTGCATCCCTTAAATCTTTCGGCAAACTAGCTAAAGTAACTGCACCCATCATCCCATTATAATTTTTATCATTTGTGACCGAATATTCTTTAGCTAAATCTTCAAACTTTCCTCCCTCTTCAACAATTTTTCGATACACAGCATCTGCTAATTCTTTATCTTGAACTACTATTCTAGATAAAATTGCATAATCCAAACTAGCTTTACGCTGATTAAAATATTCTTCTATTTTTTCTGCAACAATAGAATCTTTTAATTCCTTCAGTTTAAAAGAATTTGTTATTTGTGATTCTATAGTGCTATAGCTAATTTTATTTTCCTGCATCCATTCCTGAAATTTTTGCAGGTCTTCCAGCTTTCTTTGCAATCTAAAATCCATAATTGCCTGTTGAATAACTGCTGGATCTACATTGATATCTTCCCTAGATTGTAATTCTTTTTCCATTACATGTTGACGTGCAATTTCTGCGACAAAAGACTGTAATTTTCCAGAAGCTTGCAAATATTTGAAACCTTGCGCCCATGATAATTGCTCTGCACCTATTGTTAACAGTGGTTTAGATTCCATTGGTAAAAGTCCTCCAGTTGCTAATACACTACTTGCAAATAAATTTTGTAAATTTTCTACGGAATACTGCGCAAACAGCCGTCAGCTATTAGCTAGCTTTCTGGGTCGGAACTGCACAATTTAGCCAGTTATTGAGTTATTAACTCACTGTCACACTACAGGGGGGATTAATCCCTAAGGAGAATTAAAACTAATAAATCAAATTCCCGATTGTTCAACCTTAAATTTGCTTAATTTTGGCAAAAGCTGGCGGCTGAAAGCTTACTAAATTTTAGTCTATCTTAAACGATAATATAACAAACTTAATTCAGATAATTTTGCTCATCAATAAGTTTTAACTATATTTTTATTGAAATTTCACTGCATAATTTTACAATCAGGAAAATAAACTAAAATTGGGGAAATAAACAAGCTCATAAGTAATAAGTTATTACTTTTTATGGCATAGTACCAAACTATAGCTAATAGAATTGCAGCGATCGCTCCTATTAATGTATTTATAATATTTACTACTTCATTGGTTAGCCATGCAAACTGAGACTGCATTGTTGCCCCAATTACACTCTCCAAATTAGTAGCAATAAAAGCTGCAATAACACAAAAAGCGATTCCTGTCAAATTAATTAAACCTACAGCCCAACCCAGGAAAGCGATCGCTACAGAAGCAAAAATACCTGCTAAAGTTCCTTCTAAACTTACAGCACCCTCTGTACCTCGTGACACTGGTTGGAGAGTGGTGATTAAAAAAGTCCGTTTACCGTAAGCTTTGCCTACCTCACTAGCACAAGTATCAGAAAGTTTGGTACTAAAGCTAGCTACATAACCCAAGATTAGTAAAGATGGTAAATTTTCTATGGGAGGATGATTTGGGTATAAGAGATTAATAACTAAAACACCCACAGCACAGATAGCAGCAGTTAAGGCCGAACCCCAAACATTTTCTGGTCCTCTTGCTCCTTCCCGTTTTTCCGCAATACCAGCAGCTTCTTTTTCGGCCATTCCAATGCGAGTTACACCGGAACCGACTAAAAAATAAAATCCTACTACTGCATATCCAGGCCAACCCAAACTTCCCCAAATTAGGACTCCTAATATCCAAGCGTGAACTATTCCTGCAGGGGTTAATAATTTTTTCGGGACAAAATAAACGAGACTAAGTAAAATAGTGTTTAAAATTACAGCTATTAACCAAGGATTCATTGAATTAATAAACATAGATAATTAATAATGAATAATGAATAATTAATAATTGATTTTCAGCAATAATATCATGTCTGGTTGAATAGTTATCATTGGGAACAAATGGAAGAAATTATCTCAAACCCGTATTTATTGCTTCTTTCCACTGAATCAGCATCGCAATAACTTTACAGTTAGTGTTTATTCCGACATAATATTAAGACCCTATTTTTTGAGTAAGGTTTAACTTTTGCTTCATAGTAAGCATTCAGCCGTCAGGTATTAGACAGCCTCTTTCAGAAGAGCTTCGCTAACAGCTATAAGTTATTAACTTATCCTGTCTTTCAGGAAGAATTAATCTGCAAAAAGTTAAATAGAAAGAAAAATATCTTCAGCTAATTTTCATCAGTTCTGTGCATTCGCTCAGTTATTAGATGATTGCTAATAGCTGATAGCTGAATGTTTAAATTATCCATTATCAAGTAACCATGAATCAAGTTATTTTTCACTTAGCTTTTCCTATAAATGATATTGCTCAAACTAAAGAATTTTATGCCAATGGTTTAGGTTGTCAAGTTGGGCGAGAATCTCCAAATTCAATAATTTTAAATCTTTATGGCAATCAAATTGTTGCTCATGTTGTTAAAGAAATTTTAGCACCACAAAAAGGAATTTATCCGAGACATTTTGGTTTAGTTTTCACTCAAGAAAGTGATTGGGAAGCATTGTTAAAATGTGCTGAAAAAAATGAATTAAAATTTTATCAGCAACCCAAACGTAGATTTCCAAATTCTCTTTTAGAACATCGCACTTTTTTCTTAGAAGACCCCTTCCATAATTTGCTAGAGTTCAAATATTATTATCATCAAGAAGCAATTTTTGGCTGTAGTAATTATCAACAAATTGGCGATTCTGTAACAGTTTAAATTAGAAAAATAGGGACTAGGTTTAATAATTAATAATTAATAATTAACTATTAACTATTAACTATTAACTATTAGGGTTTGCTGAATAATCATGGAAAATAGGATTGCTATATATTAGTACAGTCGTAAACTATGATTATATCTGTGATAAGGCAAAGTAGTAGAAACATCTTCCTTCTTCCTTCTTCCTTCCTTCTTCTTCTTTCTTCCTCCTTAAAATAATGACTACAAAAATAGAAATTACTGCATCAAAAGAACTGGATATTAACTCTATTCCAGATCATACTCAACTACCAGAATCAGACGGTACATTTGTGAAAAATTTTCAAGAACATCATCAAAGCATTCTATTAACTGATTCTATCAAACCTATCCTAGATAAAATTCATCCTGACGGACAATATGCCATAGGACAAGACTGTGGAATTTATTGGCGATTAACTGAGCCATATCTTAGAGGAGCAGAAGCACCAGACTGGTATTATGTTCCTGAAGTTTCTCCTCTTTTAAATGGAGAAGTACGACGTTCCTATGTACTTTGGCAAGAATATATTGCTCCCCTTATTGTATTAGAATTTGTTTCTGGAAATGGTGCAGAAGAAAGAGATAAAACTCCACCAATAATATCGGATAAAACTGATAAAAAAACCTGGTAAATTTTGGGTTTATGAAAAAGGGATTAGAATTCCGTTTTACGGGATTTATGAAGTTCAAAAATCTGCTGTTGAATTATATCATTTAGGTTCTCATGGTTATGAATTAATAAAACCTAATGAAAGGAATCATTTTTCTATTCCCCAGTTAGGTATCGAGTTAGGTATTTGGCAGGGAATTTATAATAATATCGAGTTACCTTGGTTACGTTGGTGGGATAATCATGGCAACTTATTATTAACTGGTGAAGAACGTGCTGAACAAGAAAGTCAACGCGCTGAACGAGAACGTAAACGTGCTGAAATATTAGCTGAAAAGTTACGTCAAATGGGAATAAATCCAGACGAAGAATAATCTGAACTGTTTTATTCTCTAAATGTATTTATTTAGAGCTTAATGAATAAATTTCAAAGCTTTTATAAATACAAATTTTAGCATTTTTAGATATAGAAAAAGTACCTGCTTTACGGTTCCCGAAAAATCAGTTCAACTATGCACAGTTCTCGAAAAATCAAAAAGTTACAATTTTAAGCACATTATTGGGCAAAAAAATTACTTTCCGGCTCCTCTACTCCCCCGCTTCCGTAGGGAAGTTGTATGCAACGTCTCTACCCTTAAAGTAGCAGGGAGAAGCCAGAATCCAGAATCCAGAATCTGTATGGGAATAGGAGTTACAGAAGAGGTAGGAGGAAGAATTATCTTTTCATTTACGGTTCCCGAAAAATCGGCTAAATTATGGCAAAAAATCCTAGATTTTTTTAGCTTTCAAGACTTAAAATCTGGCACTTTTGACCTACCTAAAAATGCTAAAAAGTTTATCTCTAAAGGCTTTCATTTTTAATCAGCAAACCCTAATTATTCATTCAACAATTCAAGCTTGGAAGCCTCCCCTTTCCTTTTAAGGGGATAAATCAAAAATTTTCATAATTAGTCAATCCCTTTCTTTGAAGAAGGCGTAATTATTAATTATTCATTATTAATTATTCATTATTAATTGCTGAACTTATTCTTTTTTCGATTTAATTTCTCTTTTTAATTCTTCAAAAATTACTTTAAAAACCTTTTCATCTGATACCATCCAAGCATGAAACAAAACATTTATTTTAATATCTCGACCTACTGGAACTTGAGAACTTTTAGCAGGTACAATCATCGCATCATAGGGAGTCCAAATAGAAGTAAAATTTATTCGGTTTAATACATCAATATCTTGGTTTAAATTTTCTAGAAAACTGCTTTTCAGACGCATCTGTTTGGATGCTGCTAAATTTAAAAAATAACCTGTTAATGTACCGTTATGAGGAGCAGAAATAGTAATAAAACGTTGTACTTTCTCAATGCCTCCTAATCTTTGCACATAGTAGCGACTTACTATTCCTCCCATGCTAAAACCTATTAAATCAAATGGTTGATTAGTTGGAAATATTTGATCTACATAATCTGCTACTTGTTCTGCTAGTTTATCTAAACCTAAAATACCGTAGTTAGGAACTAAATTAAAAGAATATACTTCCCACCCTAATTTCTTTAGGTATTTAGACATTTTATTAAATATTTTGGTAGTGTCAAAAATTCCGTGGATTAATAATACTCGATTAGGTTTATTTAAGCTTTCCATATTCCTTTTTAAATATTTCTAATTCTATAACAATCCTATTTTATTTGTCTATAAAAATCTTACCTCTTTTAGGGAAGTGGTTTACTCTCTAAACCAAAGTCACCATCGCATTTGGAGACTAAACTGCTATAGTCTTGAAAATTATGAGATATTTGTAAAAAATTATAATTTTTTCCCAAAAAAAAAGAGGTATAAAGCCTCCCCTGGTTCGGGGATGAAAAAATTTTAACTCAGTATTTCAAGCCTCCGAATTTAGTCGGAGCTTCACTCTCTACTAATAACTGAAATGACCTTGAATTTTCCCTAACTATTAAATTTAGAGTCCCTATCATGGTACTTAATGTTAATTTTTATTAAAAAATATAGATAAAAGTTACGCCATGTCATAAATTAATCTTAAAGTATTAAGCTCTAAGCAATAGTACAAAAAAAATCATTTTAGGAGATAAAAATCATGTTTATTGGAGGATTATTTGCCGGAATTTTCGGTATTCTTCCTTTTGGCAAAAAGTCAGAATATCTATTAGAATTTGACAAGACAGAAAAAACCAGCACCCCCAAAGCAGAATCAACTCCAGCTACTGTAGCAACACCAGCACCTACAAAAACTGAAACTGAACCTGCTAGTTCTGAAACTCCAAAAGAGGCAAAACCTAAAGTTTCTAGTGCTAAAAAAGCTCAAAAAGTTAAAACACAACAGTCTAAAGTTTCTCAAGCACCAGCACCACAAGTTGACATAATAAACGTTATAAATCCGCAGAAAAAAGAAGAGAAAAAAGAGGTAGTATTATTTGCTCCTAACTTTTTAATGCCAAAACCTACTGCCAAGCGTCGTCGCCCTGGTCCTAGTATGGGTATGTTCCGTGGTATAGCTAAAGATATGAACTTACCAAGATAGTATAGTATTACGCACAATTCAGAAGTTAGAGTTGACTTCTGATTCAGTTTTTCCGCAAGGAATGCTGCGCAAACAAAATTTAGAAATTTTCTAATTTATACTTTGACTGAATAGGCATCTCCAGACCAATAAAAAATAGATAATTAATTAGTAAGCATTCAGCTTTTAGCTGTCAGCTTTTAGCTATAAAATTTTCACCTTTAATTTTTTTTACTCAGATTTAATTTTGAAGAATAAAGACTTTATCAAAAACTAGAAGTAGTAGGTGATAGCTGTTAGATGACTGCTGAATGCTTACGTTAATTGATTTGATTTTTGATGATTGGAGATGTCTAATAAATTAGGTTTTAAATTAATAATTACTATCTAAGAAAACAGCAGAATATCAATTATCTCAATTTTCTATTCTATTAGGAATTTTCTAAGTTATACTTTGACTCAATAGACATTTCCAGAACAATAAAAAATAGATAATTAATTGATTTTATCTTTGAAATTAGGTTTTAAATGAATAATTACTATCTAAGAAAATAGCATAATATCAATTATCTCAATTTTCTATTCTATCATTAACTGGTTGCTATATAACCATTGCAGAGATACCCTTATGCAACGTCCTGAATACTCTACTATCTTTATCAGAATCGGTATTTTTTTACTTGGAAATCCCTCATAACCTAATTTTTTAAGAATACTAAAGAACTATATAATTGGAAAGCTGAATCCCACATTGTTTCAACTTTACGCGGAATATCAACGTGAGACTTAAGACGACTTAATAATTGAGTATAATCTCTACTTGTTACTTCTCCAAAAGCAGTAAAATCAGACCAAACTTGCACTTTATCTAATCTTTGATCAATTATATTTACTAAGTTATTCCATTTACTTCTATTAGTAATTTGTGGTATTAATAGGGATTGTTCTTCAGTTTCAATAGTAAAACCAATTCCTTTTTGATATTGATAACTTTGGTCGCAAAATCTAATAATACTACCGCGACTAGGCAAATGTAAATCTAATATATTTGCATAATCTTGAGTCATTTTCTTATGCCTAATTTTTTGGGAACGTCGTCGAGGATCGTAATCCATTGCATCCATAAAAATAGGCAATAATCCTTCAACTTTTACTGCTATTTCTGACCAATTAAAATTTAAACTTCCCATCTGTTCTTGCTCATTTAAGCAAACAATATTTGCTTCAGGAGAAATAGATTCAAAATATTGAACTCTAAAAATATGTATCTTTTTAATATCTGATATTTTTGCCCAAAATACAGGAATATTTGCTTGCAGCATTTCTTCACCATAAACTTTTAATTCTCCTATTGCTCCTATTCGATAAATTCTCCAACCTCTATTTTGTAATTGCATTTTCGCAGAGTAAGGATCGATTTTCATAATTCTTGCGAAATTATTGATAGCTTCCTGTTTATTTTCTTGATTAATTGGTTCAATAATCAGTAATCCTGGTTCTGTGTTTTCCGGATTAGATTTAGCCACAGCGATCGCTTGTTGTTGACGATTTTTTTCGATATTTTCTATTCTTTGTAAACCTTGACGTGCTTTTATAACTACTTGTGGGTTAGTTGCATCTTTGAGCAATTTTCGATAAAATTTTTCTGCTAATTTTAAATTATTTGTTTCTTCGCACCACTGCCCAATATATAATTGTATCAACAAATTTTCAGGATGTTCTTTTTGCAATTTTCTGAGTAGTTTGCCTGCTTGTTGATATTTTTTTTCTTCTAACAGAGTCACAACTTCTTTAATTTCTTTCATATATAATCTTCCTATTTAAGCTGACAAAAATATTTCGGTAACAGGGAACGGTCATTTCAATTATCAGTTATCAGTTATCAGTAGAGACTAAATCTCTTACTAAAGTCAGAGGCTTCAAATACTGAGTTAAATATTTTTTCATCCCTTTTAAGGGTGAGGCTTTATACCTTATTTTTTGGTAAAAAAATAATTTTAAGTTTCCTATTTAGGGCTTACATTTAAAAGTTTGATGATTAATTTAGGAAATAGGGAACACTTTTAACTATCTGCTACGGCAAAATTTTAGGCATTGTTAGAATCAAAAATTTACCATTTTGAAACAACGTTTTAATAGCTAAAAATTAGGTACTTTTTTCCACATCAAAAGGCTAAATCTTTTATCTCTCAATCTTTTGATATTTCCATACGCAAGCCCTATTTATCAAATAAATTACAGAATCCATCAATTATAAATACTACTAATTTACTCCTTTTTCCTAATTAATTCAGTATTCCCTATTTCCTGTTCTCTGTGTAGTTAATGTAACAATATTTTATGAAATTGGTATAAAAAATATCTATATAAATTAAAGTTATAATAATTTGCCAAATATATTTATAATTTAAACTTAATTTTCCCAAAAAAGTTGAAAGTAGCTCTTTAGACGAAAAAATGGGGGAATTTAGATGCGATCGCGCTTTTTTTAGTCATTTACTCAAAGTCTTGATATGCAAGAAATACAAGGTGGTTGCAAAGAAACAATTTTTCGTGTATTTTGGAAGTAAGTGATTCGCTCTGCGCAGGTGCTTAATAAAATGAAAAAGAGAATTTATGAATAGAAGTGCGATCGTGTAGCGGAACATAGATAATTGATAATATCATGTTCGTTGGTATCGGAGCGTGTAAAAAGTTAGGAAAATATCTACCTCCTGCAAGGTTTTTCCAACTCTAACAACTCTTTACTTCTTCCTTTTTCCTTACCTTCAATTTATACAATACCGATGCTACCGGACATAATATAATAGAAATCTGCTGATTAAATAAAAAGATTGACATTCTTAACACCCCATCCCCCTATCTTTCCACCTAATTTTATAGTTTTCAAATGAGTTCTATATATTTCTTCTTTCTAACACAGAATTAACAATAGATAATGCAACTAAAGGAGCAGTAACCGCTCTAAGGATACGCTTACCAAGAGAAACAGCTTGAAAACCCGTAGCGATCGCTGCTTCTATTTCCTCATTAGTCCAACCTCCCTCCGGACCCGTAGCAATTACAATTGATTCTTGTTTTCGATTATCCAATAAACTCTCCAGCAAAAGGGAATAACTATTACGAGCCACACATATATATCTATCACAATTAGTCGATAAATTTTGACTTTCAAATAATGCTAAAGTAGCAAAATATTCTCCAACATCTCTAATTCTTGGAACTACTTGACGTTCTGACTGTTCAGCAGCTTCAGTAGCAATTTTCTCCCACCTTCTTAACCTTTGCGGACTAGGTTTAAGCAAAGTTCTAGAACTAATAACTGGAAAAAATTCAGTAACTCCCAACTCCGTACTTTGCCGCACAACCTCATCAAAACTATTACCTTTAGGCAAAGCACAAATTAAAATCAAATCTATTGGTAATTCATTTTGAATCGAAATTTCTGCTTCTAAAATAGCAATTAAACCACTCTTTCCAGAAACATCTAGTGAAAGTTTAGCTAACCACCATTTACCCTCACCATCCATGACAATAAATTTTTCTCCCACTCCTAAACGTAACACTCGTCCTAAATAACGCTGTTGTTCAACAGTTAAAAAAACCTTCTGTTTATCAATTTGGTGGGAAGCGATCGCTAATCTTTGTAAATCAGCCATTTTAGAGAATATTTAGGGTTTTCTGAAAAACTCTTTTTGCCCTTGAAGGGAGTAGGGAGTAGTAGGGACCTTGAATGGAACTTCCGTACAGAGTCAAGAGGAATAAGGAGTTGTAGAGGATGTACACGGTTCCCGATAAATCGGATATTTTATCCCTTGACCTTAGTCCTCCTATCCTAATCAAATACTCACTTTTTTTGCCAAAAGGGGCGAAAATATGGTGCTTTTACGGTTCCCGATAAATCACGACCAATAAAGGCTAAAACTTTAGAATGTCAATACTTCTATAAATAATTCAGAAAACCCTATTTAGGGTTTTCTGAAAAAGTCTTTTGTAAGCATTTAGCCGTCAGCTATAAGCTATCAATTTCTAATACAAATCTACATTTCCCACCACACAATTAATTATATGGTTTGACGACTCAAACCTTCGTTTTTATACTTCAATTCTCTAGTCAAACATATGCTAGAAATTCAAAAGCTGTTTGTGCAGGGTTCCGCAGGAAATGCTTACAGTATTTTTCAGGTTGTGGGGAGTATTTTTTTGCCAAACTTATGCTCAAAATACTAACTTTAGGAATAGCTAAATGCTTAAGTTAAATTTGCCACACAACTTTCAATTATAAGAAAATCATAGATTTTTTTATTAAACGGAAATAGTAACAGAACTATTTCCGTTTATTTGTTCCTTTTGAATTTTCTTTGTGAGTAACTTTATACTATGATAATACTCCTCAGCATTCCTAATTTTATTTTTTCTAGTTAATACAGCTAATTTTATTCAACTAAAAATTAGTTTCATCAGTAGTAGTTAAACTTTCATTTCTTCTTATTTTTTCCAAGTATTCTGCTATTGCTTCAGTTGCTAATTGAACTACTGGTTTACCCTGACGCTTAGATTCTTCTTTTAGCTTAGTATAAATTTCATCCCTCACACTAACCCGATGTCGCATTTTGCTAGTATCTTTAGGTTTCTCAGCAGGAGCTACTGGTTGACTTACCTCTTGATTTACAGGTACAGGTGTCAGAGCTACTGGTTGACTTACCTCTTGACTTACCACTACTGGTGCTGTCGGAGCTACTGGTTGACTTACCCCTTGACTTACAGGTACAGGTGCTGTCGGAGCTACTGGTTGACTTACCCCTTGATTTACAGGTACAGGTGTCGGAACTACTGGTTGACTTACCCCTTGATTTACAGGTACAGGTGTCGGAACTACTGGTTGACTTACCCCTTGATTTACAGGTACAGG
>NZ_JAYKGW010000009.1:0-12456 GCF_035285525.1 Okeania sp.
GGAACACCAACGACTTCTATAGTTTCCAAATAGAAGAAGAAGGAACATTAGTATTAGTGGTGGATGACTTATTAAAAAATGCCAACATTGAATTATATGGCAGCGGTGAAGAATTAATAAACCAGTCCAAAAACGATGGCATCAAACGAGAAAGTATAGTCACAGCATTAGAACCAGGAACCTATTTTGTGCGAGTGTATCCTCAAGGTAGCGCTCGTACCTCCTACCGTTTGAGCGTTGATTTATTGTAGAGAGGAGTCAGATAAAATCCGGTAGTATCGGATTTGATATCGCCCCATCTCCTGAAAAAAAAACTGAAGAAGCGCAAACCCTACAGCCCGTGTCCAATTATTCGGCTTCAGTAGTTAGCAGTCCTTCAACTTCCCATCGTCTAATTGTTTTTGTTGAGACCCTTTTCAAATGAATGAACCACATCATCATCACCAAAATCTTGTAGGGACGCCCTTATGCAACGTCCCTACTGTGGTTTACTGATTTCTCCGCTGTAAATATTGACTATAACAAAATCAATCTGATATCTTAACTATTGAAGAGTTTCAATTTTATTATGGAAAATACTAGCTGGCTTGATTTTTTGATTGGTAGTTTAGCGATAATAATTTTAGTTAGCGGATTAATACTATTGTTCAAAGGTATTTCCGCAATCGAAAAATAAAAACATGGTTTTTAATTTTATTGTATCTCCTACTTAGATCAATTGTTGTTCCCAAAATAATATTGAAAAACCTGTTTAGCAACTGGAGCTGCAGAACGAGAACCATAACCGCCATTCTCAACAATCACAGCGATCGCTATTTCTGGCTTGTTCGCAGGGCCAAAAGCCACATACAAGGAATGAGACCTTTGTCCAATTAGTTCTGATGTACCTGTTTTTCCTCCCGTCAGTGGAATACTACCATCATTCAGATTTTTGGCCGTACCACGATAAACAACATCAATCATTCCTTCCTTAATTATATTAACTTCTTCTGGTTTCAACCCCGTAGGAATAGGTTGAATCTCTGGATAATTAGTTTGATCCGCCAATAAATGAGGTTTAACCTGTTTTCCTCCATTAGCGATCGCTGCCACTGCACCTGCCAACTCTAAAGGTGTAGCCAAAACCAGACCTTGACCGATTGCCATCGTTACTGTATCACCCAAATACCAACGATCGTTATAAATTTGACGTTTATCTTCTTCAGTAGGAATCAAACCATTATATGTAACCGGTATACCCAGAAGGTTGATATTTTTTCCTCCTAAACCAAGTTTATATGCCCACTTAGCTATCTCTTTATTACCAATAGCCATACCAATCCTATAAAAAAATGTATTGCTACTATAGGCTAATGCAGCTCTAAAACCAATTGGCCCATAGCCCCCACTATGTTCATTAAAACTCATACCTCCAATATAGACAGCATCAGAAGTTTGGATAATTGAGCCTGGAGCAAACTTTTGAGACCCCATAGCAGCAGCAGAAGTAACTACCTTAAAAGTACTTCCAGGGGGATAACCTTGGATAGTTCGATTGACAAAAGACTGCTCTTGACTATGAAGACTCCGCCATTCTGATTCAGCCATAGGTTTTGTAAATACATTGGGGTTAAATCTAGGATAGCTAGCCATTGTTAAAACTTCCCCTGTATTAACATCCAGAACAACTACTGCTCCTTTACGAGAACCAAGAGCGTTTTCTGCAGCTTTTTGCAGATTTAGGTCAAGAGTTAACTTTATCGTTTCTCCACTTTGAGGTTCTTCTTCTTTAAAAATACCTATTTCTCGGTTTTCAGCATTAACTTCTATCATCCGCTGACCCCATTTTCCAGCAAGTTGTTCATTCCTACTAGCTTCTACCCCAATCCTACCAACCATCATTCTCAGTTGGTATTCTGGGTTAGCCCCTAATTCGGCTGATGTAACTTCTCCGAGATACCCAATCACATGAGATGCTGTTTCTCCATGGGGGTAATAACGAGTTGATTCAGCTCTAGCTTCTACACCAGGAAATTCTTCAGCCTTTTCTTGTAGAAGGGTAAAAGTATTACGACTAACTTGATAGCTAAGATGTACATTTCTTTCTCCGGAAATCAGAGCCTCTTCTACTTTTTCCAAAATTTTGTGGGCTGGCATATTAATAATGGGACTAAGTTTAGCAGCAGTAATTTCCCATTGTTCTCTCACCTGTTCTCTTGGCCATAAATATATAGAATGCTGAAGACGATTAGATGCAAAAGGTTTACCGTTGCGGTCTAAGATTAGTCCTCGATTTGAGGGGACTGGAATTGGTCGAATGCGGTTGTTTTCTGCTCGCGCCCTATTATGTTTACCCTGAATTAATTGTAATTGAGCCAAACGACTCACTTGTATACCGATAACGGTTGTGCTTAATAAGATCATAATAACTGCTCGGTAGATTAAACGTGCCTGACGTTCTTTATATGAGAGGTTATTATTTTCTTTGATTTGAATCCCAGAAAAATAGGAAAATTCGCGGACCATAGTTTATTGAATTATAGATTAAATAGGGTTTTCAGGATGATCTGGACTTACGCAAAGAAACCCGGTTTCTACAAGAAATCGTTGTTTTGAACAGTAGGAATCTACGCTCGTACCGGGTTTCTGGGTTCGCGTGGCTTTAGTCCTGATGATAATTGGATTTTAATTAAATACCGTAGTCATTATTAAAGGGTAAATAATGATTGAATAATTGCCAAGAGTAGGAGAAAAAAAGGTAAGCATTCCCCAGGAAATGCTGCATAAACAATTATAAT
Organism: Okeania sp.; assembly: GCF_035285525.1. Lineage (GTDB taxonomy): Bacteria > Cyanobacteriota > Cyanobacteriia > Cyanobacteriales > Microcoleaceae > Trichodesmium. The sequence goes on from NZ_JAYKGW010000009.1 coordinate 2,778, forward strand.
ATTTTGTTGATGTAGTGCTTCTCGTTGTTATGAGGTATAATCAATCAAATTTTGACTGGGTAAATATGTTTGCCATCACCCCATCACCCCATCACCCCATCACCCCATCACCCTATCTCCCTATCTCCCCATCTCCCCAACTAATTTTAGAGACCCGTTTAGGGGTTCTATATCTTAAAGACTAATCTCCTAAACACCAAGAAATAATTAGAAAAATTAATGATAGACATAACCACCGGGGAATATGTAGCCATTGTATCAAGTCCATTGGTTCTACAATAAAAACATTTGTCAATAACCAACTAAATATTAATACTATAGTTATTATAAATAAAGACATAACTAGGTAATATTTTAATTTACATTATAAACAACTAATCAGAAACCAACTAAATATCAAAACTATAATTTATCATATCATGTCCGCTAGCATCGGATTTTTCGGGCACCGTGCGTCTATAAAATCAAGGTGGAAATGGCATAAAAGCTTCTGCCTCCAGCATAGCTCCCTTCTCTTTTGCCTTCCTTCCACCAAAGTCTAATTATTCAACCGGACATGATATCACAACTATTTTGAGACACATTTAAACAAATTCTTTAGTTTAGATTCAAGTATAATAAACCATAATTTGAAATAACCTGTTGAAGTAATTGAACTAAAAATAGAAAACACTACTTATGTTTAAAACCCTTTTAGCTGACTTCCGAATTATCTTTGAAAGAGACCCTGCTGCTCGTAACTGGTTGGAAGTTATCACTTGCTATCCTGGTCTTCATGCTTTAGTCTTTCATCGTATTGCCCATAGCTTGTATTCTTTGAGACTTCCTTTCCTCCCTCGCTTAATTTCTCATATAGGCCGTTTTTTGACTGGGATTGAAATTCACCCTGGAGCTGTTATTGGTCAAGGTGTATTTATTGACCATGGTATGGGTGTTGTGATTGGAGAAACTGCCATTATAGGAGACTATTGCCTAATTTATCAAGGAGTAACTCTTGGCGGTACAGGAAAAGAAAGCGGTAAAAGACATCCGACTTTGGGAGATAATGTAGTTATTGGCGGAGGTGCAAAAGTTCTCGGTAATATTAATATTGGTGATAATGTTCGTATTGGTGCAGGTTCTGTAGTGCTGAGGGATGTTCCTTCTAGTTGTACAGTGGTGGGTATACCGGGTAGAATTGTATATCGTTCTGGAGTTAAGGTACATCCTTTAGAACATGGTAGTTTGCCTGACTCTGAGGCTAGAGTTATTCGTGCTTTGGTCGATCGAATTGATACTCTTGAGCAACAATTGGAAAGTTTACAAGGTCAATTATCAAAGTCCGTTTTGGTTAAGTCTCATGTTGAATCTTCTTTAAGTCATCTCGATCATAGTTCTCAAGATCGAGAAATTCAAGTTTTTTTAGATGGCTCAGGAATTTAAGCATATCGTTATTTCAGTTATCAGTTATCAGTACCTCAAATATGAAGTAAAAAGCTGGAAATACTGAATGAAACTTTCTCTTGGTCGATTGGATATGGCGTTAATGAAGTGGCTCTCTCTGCAAGAAAGAGCAGGAGACGTTACCATATCCAATCAACTGAGAGGGGTAATTATTAATTATTAATTATTAATTATTGAAAGATGTCATGGATTCATGGCTTGAGTAGACCAAGTTTTATGAGTATCAATTTGATACAGCCAGCGATTTTGTGGTTTTTCTCTTAGTTCTAAATGCTCTACTTTTGTAGGACAAAGTAATAATAAGCAAAAATTAGATAGAGGATTTGCTAAATTTGGTGGAGGTAATTCAAAAGCACTAGCTTCTAATTTAGTTTCTAATGGATGAGGCCAAGTAAATTGTTGTCTGGCATTATCTGAAATTTCTTGCCATATAGTTTGTCTTGCTTGAGCAAGTTTGGGATGAGGATTATTTGCTTTGATGAGAATAAGTTTCCCACTGAGGCGAAATTGTTCTCTAGTTTTGGGAAAATACCAACAGATTTCTCCCCAAGGATTTTTTTCTATTTGCTCTATTTTTTGACTACGACTATCAGTAATGAATTTTAAATGATTAGTTTGTTCTAAGAATCCTCGGAATACAATAGTACGATTTGTTGGTTTGCCTTCTGGGGTAACTGTTGCTAACTGGAGATAACGACTGTATGTAAGGCTTTGGTTTTTATATAGCGCTCTAGTTAAGGGCGATCGCCAAGGGGCTAGTTCTTCTTTTTCTATTGGGTTAAATTCCATTAATTATCAATTATCCATTATCAATTATCCATTATCCATTATCCATTATCACCAAATATCTTGATAAAAACTTTTAAGAAAAGTAGGTGAAACACCAAAACCCCATAAAAAAACAATCAATAAATAAATTAAATTTGCTTGGAAAACTCCCCGTTTAGTTACAGGGCGATCGCCCTTTATATACAAATCTATTTACTAAATAAATTCGTCCGAGTTTAACTAACTTTCAAAATAAGTCAGCATCTTCCATAATTGGTAAATTAGTATTAAAACCACTGACTTTCCAAAAGTCTGCTCGACGGCTAAAAATTACTTGGTCTCCAAACAAAACTCGCAAACCTTTAAAAAATAAATGAGGACGAAAAATTAGGGGAGTATAAAAAGTTTTAAGATAATTATATAAAGAAGTACCCCAGCGAGTAGTTTGGGAATTAGTTATAATTGAAATAAGTCCACCACCAACAATATTTTTATTTACTAAAGTTTGGGAAATTATAGTAATTAAATTATGAGGAACTATAGTATCTGCATGGAGAAAACAGAGTATTCCTCCTGTTGCTATTTTTGCACCTAAATTTATTTGTATAAAACGTCCACGTTGATGTGAATAAATAACAGGAACTCCAAAGGAAAGAGCAATAGAAACTGTTTCATCTTCGCTATAACTATCTAGTATTAATATTTATTTTGCTGGAGGATTAAATAAAGAAATATTTTTGAGAGTAATTGGTAGACAAGCTGCTTCGTTAAGGGTAGGAATAATAATAGAAATATTCAGCATTTTATCAATTATCAGTTATCATTTATAGCAGATTCCAATCATAATTAATAATTAAATTTATCCAGTGCGGGTATCTTTCCTGTGTGGACGAACCCAGAAACCCGGCTTTGACAAGAAACCGGGTTCCTCCCGTGTAAGTCCTACTCCAAAGTCACCAAAACGCACAATAATAATGCTTCAGTCCATTCAACTACAGCCCCGTAAGTATCGCCAGTATGACCACCCAAACAACGGTTAAACCAAGCACCTGTGAGCAGAGCGATCGCTATTCCTCCTATTGCCATCCCAGAAGCTAGTAACCAACTTTTAGGGTTTAATAAAATTTGGATGGTACTAAGACTTACTAATAAAAGTAGACTTGGCAGAAAATCCCAAATTGAATATTTTGTTTGTTTATGAAAAGCTCCTTTTCCAGTTGGTTTGAGATAGGGATAACTAGCGATCGCTACTAACTGACCCCATCTTCCCCAACCTGCTATTCCCATTAATATGAAAAATCGATCGCTATCTAAATCTGTTAAAGCTGTAATTTTTAGTAGTAGTAGAGCGATCGCTGCCATTGCCCCAAAAGCTCCGGTCGCACTATCTGTCATGACTTCTAGTCTGCGTTTTTGATCGGGTACTGCCAAACCATCAGCAGTATCCATTACCCCATCTAAGTGTAAACCACCAGTTACAATAATTCCAGATATAATAACTAAAGTCGATCTAGTGAGTATCGGCATTCCTAAAATTTGTAATCCTATATCAATAACTCCTAAAATACCTCCTATTATTAATCCAATTAATGGAGCGAAACGAGCAATACCTTGAAAATCTAAATCCCAAGTATGAGGAATTGGTATACAGGTATAAAAAGCAATACCTGCACTAAGTTTTCCCAAAATTTTTCTGATTATTTGTATCAATATTTATCACCAAAAAATTATAAATTGTATCATGTCTGTTGGCATCGGATTTTTCGGACACCGTGCGTGTATAAAATCAAGGTAAAAATAGCAGAAAAGCTTCTTTCTGCCTTCTGCAAACGCTGTCGTTGGTAATGACAAAATTGCGTTGCTTTGGCTAAGTCCTGTCCTATAAATAATACTAAATCCAGTTGAGAAAAGAGATTTATGGTAAAAGTAATGAGGGTTATAGAGCAGTAAAAATTACTTTTTCAGGAATTATGCAAAAAATGAAATTATGCACTACATCTAGGGGAAAAATTATGCACTATGTGTAGGGACTAATGGCCTATAACCGACATTTAGCACATCAAGTTGTAAGATTACAAGTAGCATAAAAATTGTAATTTGACTATAATAAATTATCTTTATAGTGCTGCGCTACCGCGCAACAGACAATAGGTATGGGAGCAATAGGGAGAATAAATTGCCGATAATATAAGACTATGAGCTGCTTGGACATCTTCTGCAATTTGTAAATATTAAGTGCGCACATTGCTATATTTACCAAAAAACGAGGTATAAAGCCTCCCCTGGTTCGGGGATGAAAAAATATTTAACTCAGTATTTCAAGGCTCAGACTCAAGTCAGAGGTTCACTCTCTAATGAATTGCGCAGTTCCGACCATAGGAGGCTAACTGATAACTGAAATGACCTTTACTCACTCATCAAATTCTAAGGAAAATATTAAGCATAAAAATTTTCTAACTTCTTTAGGGGTAATGGCCATTCACCCTGACATCCTCCATTCCTGACTTCGTTAGAAAGAATCTAAAAGTTAGAGAATGGTGCTAAAGAAGATATTGTTGGTTAACATTTAGATAAATTGTGTCAAAATTGGTATATAAAAAGCACTATCTCATCTAAAAAGAACAAAAAAAAATTGTTCTGATAAATATCTACTAACATCAGAGGCTCTTGATATATGAGTTCCAAAAATTTTAACCACAGGGTATCTGCACCTTGCATCATTGACAGTGGAATTATTGTCAACAAACGTGATATGCAAAGACTATTAATAGATTTAGGCAAAGTCCATTACATCCATACTCAAGATGGCCAAGTTCAAAGCCAGGGAGAAGGATATATATTAGAAGTATTTGCGGATCATCAAAGGTCAACCTTAGTTGCCAATCACTCTATGTACTTGAATGTACATAGTTTTGACTATCTCGAACTTGGCAAGTCCCCATGTCAAGAAACATATTTTGATTTAGTTAATGAAGGACGACAGTTAAGACTAATTCCTTTGTCAAACCCCATGGAAGAAGAAAATACCAGAAATATTAATGCTGCTGCTTTTGATGCAGTGATGGATCAAGTTTTGTCATCTAATTGGGATGTATTGGTGGATGATGATGATTGTCCATTCTAAGTTGAAATTAAAAAGAAAAAAATCAGGGATAGATCGAAAATGTATTAAAGTTTTCTAATTAATTAGAGAGTATTACTATCCCATGTCCCAAAGCTTTTCTTTCCATTCTCAGGCTCGTTGTAGCTATACAAAAGCTCGTGCTGGTGTTTTTTCGACTCCTCATGGCAATATAGATACACCTAGATTTATGCCTGTAGGGACTTTAGCCAATGTAAAAACTCTCACACCTGCTCAGTTAGAGGCAGCGGGTGCGCAGATGATATTGGCTAATACTTATCATCTTCATTTGCAACCAGGAGAAAGTATTGTTGCTGGTGCTGGTGGTTTACATAAATTTATGGCTTGGAGCAAACCAATATTAACTGACTCTGGCGGTTTCCAAGTATTTAGTTTAGGAGATATCCGAACTATTAGTGAAAATGGTGTTAAGTTTCGCTCGCCTCTAGATGGTACAATAATAAATTTAACTCCAGAACGTTCGATCCAAATCCAGAATGAGTTAGGGGCGGACGTGATTATGGCTTTTGATGAATGTCCTCCTTATCCAGCGAGTCGGGAGGAGGTGGAGTTGGCAACGAATCGCACTTACCGATGGTTACAGCGTTGTATGGCAGCTCATCAACGTCAGGATCAAGCTTTGTTTGGTATTGTTCAAGGTGGGGTTTATGAGGAGTTGCGTTCTATGGCAGCTCGTCAGTTGGTAGACTTGGATTTGCCTGGTTATGCTATTGGTGGGGTAAGTGTGGGGGAACCTGGGGAGTTGATAGATGATATTGTGAAAGTGACGACTCCTTTATTACCTGAGAATAAACCTCGATATTTAATGGGGGTTGGTACTCATAAAGAAATGGTACGAGCGATCGCTTCGGGTATAGATTTATTTGACTGTGTAATACCGACTCGTTTGGGGCGACATGGAGCAGCATTGGTAAAAGGGGAACGATGGAATTTGAAAAATGCTAGGTTTAGAGAAGATTTTGCTCCACTGGATGAGTCTTGTCCTTGTTATTGTTGTCAAAATTTTAGTCGTGCTTATCTTGCTCATTTGGTGAGAGCTAAGGAAGCTTTAGGTTTTACTCTTTTGTCTCTGCATAATGTTACTGAGTTGATTCGTTTTACCGAAAGTATTCGGGATGCTATTTTAAGTGATCGTTTTACCACTGAGCTTGCTAGTTGGTTGGAGAATAAAGAGTGAGGAGTGTGGAGAGAAAGAGGGGAACTCAGAAACCCGGTTTCTACCCTCGTACCGGGTTTATTATGCAAGACCAAGGAATATTTGGTACGGGAGCAAGATGTTCCCAAGTTCCAGAGGCGAAGCCCTAAACCCGGTTTCTTCTTGTAATGCACCACCAACTGGTGATTCTTAAATTGAGTCACAGCAAGAATGTAGAGGCGAATGACTCGCCCCTACATCTTATACCATTTCTCAAAAAGTTTTCTACATTTGATTGAGCAGGGGAGTAGGGGAGTAAGGGAGTAAGGGAGAAGTAAACATCAGAAAAATCCACATTAACTTAGCTAAAATTGGCAAAAAATGATTTGGTTTGTGTTAATTATTTGATTACTGAAATACTCCTCAAGTATAGCAATAATGCATGGGAATTAGTATTACTTGCGCCTAATACTATCATTTGTCAATTCCATGAATGCCAGATCTGCCAATTCTCCATTAGGCATTTCCCATGATTTATTCTTGATTTCTGTAACTACAAATCCCAGATTTTTAACCATATTAATTGAGCTATTATTTGATAATAGAATTGTTGCTCCAATTCTTTTAATACCTAATTCATCAAAAGCATAAATCATTAGTCTTTTCAATGCTAGTTTCCCATATCCTTTATTTCTATATTTTTTATCCAAAATTGCTACAGCAGTTTCAGCGGTTAACAAATCCATATTAAAGCCTTTTAATAGTACATATCCGATGGGTAAACTTTCTGGAGTTAAGTAAACTCCTAATACTAAGGGTTGACTTTTTCGAGAATAGGGCAAAGTACAATCTGATATTGCTTCTATGAATTGTTCTGTATTATCGGGTTCAAAGAAGGGGTTCCAACCAAGTAAATCTATTAAACTTTGGTCTTGAGCAAGCTTGATTAAATGTTTGATATGCTCATCTTCCATACAAGTTAAAAAAACCTTGAATCCTGTTGCTTTATGTTCTTGCTCTAATAATATTTTTTGATTCATAACTTTATTTATACCTTAGATTTAACAAAATAAACTTAACAAAGTGTCTTAATCTCTAATATATAGTACACTAAAATATTGTAAATTAGATTAATTTTTTGGATATAATTAATGATTGAAGTCAAAAAAATTTCTAACAAAGGACGAGGAATTATTACAACACAAAATATTCCTCAAGGAACATTAATAGAAGTTGCTCCTGTAGAGGTTTTTCCATTTGAACCAGAAACAACCATAGATCAAACAGGAATCTTTAAGTATTACTTTGTATCTCCATTAGAATATAGTAAAAGTCACAATGTTAACAGATATCTTGTGTTTGGTTTAGCTTCTTTTTGTAATCATGCCAAAAATCCTAATGCTCGTGTGGAGTGGGTTGAAAATGAAGTAGGTTTATGGTCACATTTGATTGCCCAGAAAGATATTAAAGTAGGTGAAGAAGTTACCCTATTCTACACCAATATTGATGAGTATTCGGAGGCGAACAAGTTCGTTTAATGGTTTAATTATCAGTTATATCTTACTTGTAATTCAATTAGTTTTTTCTAAAATGTTTGGCGATCGTACTGAAGTAATTAGAGTAGCTATAACTTCATATATCGCCATAAATAATAACCAAAAAGAGAAATTTAATTCAATGGAAATTAAAATTAAACGTATTGGTATGTGGGCTTGTCCACGATGCCTTTCTACAGTTATGATGCGTTCTTGGGGAAATCGACTAGATACTTTTATACAAGATGAGCCACTTTATCCACATTATCGATTATGTAGTGGTAGAAAAGACCCAGGAATGGATGAAGTCCTCAACAACTATGAAACAGATTGGGTGAAGATCGTGGAGCAACTGACAACTGGTTTAATTCCAGATGGAAAGTCAATCTATTATCAAAAATTCATGGTTTATCGACTTCTACCACATATCGATCTCAATTGGATTACTAAATTAACAAATTGTTTTCTGATTCGCGAACCACAAGATATGCTTCTTTCCTATCTTAAGCTATGGCCTAATCCCACATTAGAGACTATCGGAATTATCAGACTAAAGCAAGTGTTTGAGATGATCCGCGATCGTACAGGTAAAATTCCGCCAGTAATTGATGCTCGTGATTTACAAGAAAATCCTCGCCGTATCTTGTCTTTACTTTGCGAAGCTGTAGAGGTTGAATTTGCAGATGTAATGCTAAATTGGTCTCAGGGTAATCCGACAAATGATAGTTGGTCTAAATATCAGTGGTATGATACAGTCAGAAATTCAACGGAGTTTTACCCCTACAAGCCGAAAACTGATGATATCCCGGAACGGTTTCACGATATCCTTTCTAAGTATAAGGAAATATATAGGGAACTATACGAATATCGTCTTGTGTGATCACTTGACTTGGGAAGAGTATCAAGCTAAATAATCAAATATTTTGGTTAAAGTGGATAGATTGAATGTAAAATTATCACTTTATTAACAGGACTTACACAGTTACCCTAGAAACCCGGTTTCTACCAGAAATCGGGTTTCTTTGCGTAAGTCCCCATACAGCAGTTTTCATATCAGTAAACCACAGTAGAGACGTTGCATGCAACGTCCCTACAAGATTTTACTTATGACGATGTGGTTCATCGAGAGTGAAAAGCGCTGTAAGGATAATGCACCACCAAGGAATATTTGATACACCCTATATATAGCGCTGTGCGCAGGGAACTGGGAACACAGAAGGTGGGAACAGAAGGAATAAATTGCTTATAACATAAGACTTTTAGCTATTGGACAGTTCCTGTGATTTGTAAATATTAAGTGCGCACATTGCTATATAGTTTTAAAACTATTGTGCAATAGTTTTTGAAGTTACATATAGCGTCTCTGCGTAAGCCCTAATTATTAATTATTAATTATTAATTATTAACTATGTTTTATCTCAATTTAAGTAATTTACAAAGACTAATATTATTAAGTTTAGGAATAGTCATTTTCCTCAATTATACACAACAAAAAGTTCATGGCTCTACTCCGATCCAAAATCAACCAAGAATTTCTACAAATGCCACAGATTTAATCGAGTCTGAACCACAAAAAAAGCCTAAATCAATAATTAGAAAAAAAGCTCTAAATAAACTTTATATTCAACCTAATGAAAAAACTTATTTAGTCATAAA
>NZ_JAYKGW010000010.1:0-16752 GCF_035285525.1 Okeania sp.
GAATTTCTACAAATGCCACAGATTTAATCGAGTCTGAACCACAAAAAAAGCCTAAATCAATAATTAGAAAAAAAGCTCTAAATAAACTTTATATTCAACCTAATGAAAAAACTTATTTAGTCATAAAATTAAGCGATCGCCGTGTCTATCTCTATCAGAATAACCAATTAAAAACCAGTTATCCAATAGCTATTGGCAGAGAAGGATGGGAAACCCCCACAGGAACCCATAAAGTTATCCAAAAAATAGCAAACCCTACTTGGAAACATCCTTTTACAGGAGAAGTTGTACTTCCTGGTCCAGAAAATCCTCTAGGGGTAAGATGGATTGGTTTTTGGACCGATGGCAAAAACTACATTGGTTTTCATGGAACTCCAAACGAAGAAACTGTAGGTGAAGCAGTTTCTCATGGTTGTGTTAGAATGTTGAACCAAGATGTATTAGTTCTATTTGAAAAAGTAGAAATTGGTACAACCGTTGTAGTAGAACAATGAATAATGAATAATTACATCTAGACCTAGAAACCCGGTTTTTTTAAATAATTACATCTAGACCCAGAAACCCGCTTTCTTTAAGAAAGCGGGTTTCTCTCAGGTAGTTTGCAGTAAGCGCTTTTTTCTGACGGAATGTTGCGCAGCAAAACACACTGTACTAGAATAACTAATGGTGGGTTTCGTACCTCAACCCAACCTACTAATAATATTTTTTTATCCATAGTTTTATTTATACCTTGAATTTAACAATATAAACTTAAAAAAGTGTCTTAATCTCTAATATATAGTACACTAAAATATTGTACATTAGATTAATTTTTTGGATATAATTAATGATTGAAGTCAAAAAAAATTGCTAACAAAGGACGAGGAATTGTTGCGAGACAAGATAGTCATCAAGGAACATTACTAGAAGTTGCTCCTGTAGAGGTTTTTCCATTTGAACCAGACCAAACTAAAGATGAAACAGGTATCTTTAAATATTACTTTGTATCTCCATTAGAGTATAGTAAAAATCACAATATTAACAGATATCTTGTGTTTGGTTTAGCTTCTTTTTGTAATCATGCCAAAAATCCTAATGCTGGTGTAGAGTGGGTTGAAAATGAAGTAGGTTTATGGTCACATTTGATTGCCCAGACAGATATTAAAGTAGGTGAAGAAGTAACCCTATTTTATACTAATATTGATGAGTATGCTGATGCACAGAAGTTTGTTTAATTGTTGGATTATATCATCAGGACTTACCCATAAATCTTCTTGATAAAGCAAATGAATTGCCTAATTTGAACAACAAATTTATTGGTTCCCATATTGTTAAGACTATAGCTCTATATAGGGACAATTTTTTTTAAAATTAGTTCCGCGTTTTAGGAGTCTTTCAGTTAACAAGGTACAAAATTTATAGCCATAATTAAAAAGGGAAAGAATTAATAAACTGCACCTTGTTATCTGGGTTTAGTCAGGGCGATTACCTATCGTTAAATCGGTAATAAAATCAACCAATAAACTATTAAATTTATCGGGTGTTTCCCAATGTGGAGCGTGCCCAGCATTAGCAATATATTGAATTTCTCCATGCCAAAGGGTGGGTATTTTCAAGTTTGTGATATAGTCAGGATTTACTAACTGCTCTTGTTCCCCATGAATAATCATGAGGGGAACCTTCATATTACCCATAATTTCAATCTCGTCTTGATAACCACCAGAAGCAATACTTGCACCTAAATTAGCACGCGCTCTGCCATCAGTTAAAGCAATATCTTCTAAGAAAAGCTCAGGAATTTCTACCATATTTGACCTGAAGAAAGTTGTCACATACGCCAACATATCCTCTTGACTCAGTTCCGAAGTAAAACCTAATCTCAAAGATGGATGTGGCAAAAAAGCATTTTCTAGATCGGGAGAGTTATTAATTGGTGGCGTACCAAAAATTGCGATACCTTGTGCATCTGTCAGTCTATCACTAGCTTCTAAAAGAATATGTCCTCCTAGACTCCAACCTACAAAAATTGCATTAGAAGCATCTAAAGCTTTAGCTACTTCAACAACAGCATCAGCATAACCAGGGAGATTGTAAGTTACTTCTGGGTTAGGAGCTACATCCGAAATGCCATGACCTGGTAAGTCCATCGCAATCAAGCGATATGTCTCACCCAGTTGAGTCTGTAACTGATGTAGGTAAGAGCGTCCCGATGAAGAATTGCCATGAACGAGGAAAATAGTTTGTCCCTTACCTGAACTTTCATAATAAGCGATATTTTGGGTACTAATTTCAATTTTTTTTGGTATTAGTTCCATAGTTTTCAAGTATTACTTTGTACAACCATGTAGAGTATAGCAAAACTAATATGATGTCTGATTGAACAGCTATAAATAAATAACTAGGTCGGAGTCAGGAGTTCCTACGGAATCCTCCGCAAACAGGAGTCAGGAGCCAGGAGGGAAGAAAGAATAACAGGAGAAGAAGGAGAAAGTTTTTTTGATCACTAATTATCCAGACATGATCATGACTTACGCAGCTACCCTAAATATAGTGCTTAAAACTATGGCACTGGTAGTTTTTTGACTATATATATATATAGTACATTTGCGTAAGTCCTGATGATATAAAAAACTAAAGCTGAAGAGATATCTTGTTTTTATTTACCTTCTCTTTATAATCTAGAATTTCAAACATCACTAGACATCTCCAAAAACAAAAAATTAAATCAATTATCTAACATAAATCATCTATTCTTTCCGCCTACTCCCAGCTCCCTACTCCCTATTCCCTCTTTTCTGGAGATGTCTAATACTATCAGGACTTACACGGGAGGCACTATATATAGAGTCTTGGTGCGTTGTGCGCTTTACATGTCGCCTAGCGTTTCGGCGCTTGAGCCGACATATAAAGCGGAGCTTTGCGGAAGGCAAAACGCACCCTACCAATAGCGTTTGCGCGTAAGTCCTAAGTATCAAGGATTACTAAAAAGAAATATCTGGTACCGGAGCATTTTGCTCCCACTGTTAATAACAATGGACCACCATTCTTTCTTTCTTCCTTCTTGCTTCTTCCTTCCTTTATAATACTAACGTTACCAAATATAATATTATCCAATTATGCAAACTACTGATTTTCTAACTCAGCTAAATTTATCTCAACGTCAAGCGGTACAACATTTCTGCGGACCAATGTTGGTGGTAGCGGGTGCGGGTTCCGGTAAAACTAGGGCGTTGACTTATCGTGTTGCTCATCTCATCCGTAATCATCGCGTCCATCCAGAAAATATTCTGGCAGTAACGTTTACCAATAAAGCTGCACGGGAAATGAAAGATCGGATTGAGAAACTTTTTGCTCAACAACAAGCGGAAGCAAAATATGGCAAACCATTTTCGGCATTGACACCGGAGGAACAAACTAGGTTGCGATCGCAAGTCTATAAAAACATAACTAAACATTTATGGATGGGAACTTTTCATAGTCTTTGCGCTCGTATTTTGCGGTTTGATATTAATAAATATCAGGATGAAAAAAAACGTCGTTGGGATAAAAATTTTTCTATTTTTGATGAAAGTGATGCTCAAAGTTTAATTAAACAAATTGTTACTAAACAGTTAAATTTGAGTGATAAAAAATTTGAACCACGTTCTGTTAGATATGCTATTGGTAATGCTAAAAATCAAGGAATGTCGCCTTTAGAATATCAAAGAGCGGAACCAGATTATCGGGGGAGAGTAATTGCTGAAGTTTATGAAATTTATCAAGATAATTTAGCTAGAAATAATGCTCTTGATTTTGATGATTTAATTAGAATACCTGTAGAATTATTTCGCCAAAATGAACAAGTATTAGCTTATTGGCATCAACATTTTAATCATATTTTAGTGGATGAATATCAAGATACAAATCGGACTCAGTATAATTTTATTCGACTTTTAGTAACTAATGGTGAAGAGCCTAAATATTTTAAAAAATGGGAAAATCGTTCTATTTTTGTGGTGGGAGATGTAGACCAATCTATTTATTCTTTTCGGATGGCAGATTATACAATTTTGTTGGAATTTCAGAATGATTTTGGCGATGGTTTGCCTGATGAAGATACTCGAACTATGATTAAGTTGGAGGAAAATTATCGGTCCAGGGAAAACATTTTAGAAGTGGCGAATAAATTGATTGAAAATAATACTCAACGTATTGATAAAATTCTCAAACCAACTAGGGGTATAGGAGAAGAAATTTATTGTTATGAGGCAGATAGTGAGTTAGAAGAAGCAGAATTTGTTTGTAGTAAAATTATTGAAATTACTGACCAATATCCAGAATTAGATTTAGGTAGTTTTGCTGTGCTTTATCGGACTAATTCTCAGTCGCGTCCTTTGGAAGAAGCCTTGATTCATGCTAATATTAAATATGTGATAATTGGCGGTTTAAGATTTTATGACCGGAAAGAAATTAAGGATGCTTTAGCTTATTTACGAGTAATTGCTAATCCGGCTGATACTGTTAGTTTGCTGAGAATTATTAATACTCCCAGAAGAGGGATTGGGAAAACCACAATTGATTCTTTAATGACTGCTAGTGTAGAGATGGGAATACCTTTTTGGGAAATAATTAATGAGAAAACTTCAGTTAATGCTTTAGCAGGTCGTTCTTCAAAAGCTGTAAATAAATTTGCTGAGATAATTCAACATTGGCAAAATGAGGTAGAAAATTTGACAGCTATGGAAATTGTGGAAGGAATTTTGCAGGATTCTGGTTATATTGAATCTTTGAAACAACAAGGTACAGAAGATGCAGATAATCGACTGGCAAATTTAGGAGAATTACTTAGTGCTGTAGCTCAATTTCAAGAAGATAATGAGGATACAACTTTAGGAAGTTTTTTAGCAAATGCTTCCTTAGCTTCTGATTTAGATAACCTGCAAGATGGGCAACAAGCTGTATCGTTAATGACCTTACATTCTGCTAAAGGTTTAGAATTTCCAGTAGTATTTATGGTAGGTTTAGAACAAGGTTTATTACCTCATTTTAGAAGTATAGATGACCCTTTATCTTTAGAAGAAGAAAGACGACTTTGTTATGTAGGAATTACCAGAGCCGAAGAACAATTATTTATTTCTTATGCCACCGAAAGACGACAACTTTGGGGAAGTCGAGAAGCCACAGCTCCATCACAATTTTTAGGTGAATTACCAGAAGGTTTAGTTAATACTAATGCTCTGAAAAAGGTAATTTATAGGTCAAAACGTAAGAGTAAAAATACTGACAATACTGTGTTGAAAAAAGCAGTAAATAATCAAACAGAAAATTGGCAAGTAGGGGAGAAAGTGATGCACGACAATTTTGGTGTGGGGTTAGTAACCAATGTTTTTGGTGAGGGGAGGAAAGTAAGTTTAGGTATCAAATTTGGTAAGAGTAAAAAAATTATCGATCCGAAAACTGCACCGATGGAAAAATTGAATTAAAATTGATCATAATGGAGGGAGAGTTAGAGAAAGAAACTACGCAAAGAAACCCGGTTTCTCGAACAAACCGGGTTTCTGGTTTCATGTGCGTAAGTCCTATGGATAATCAAAAATTTCTCTAATTATTTATTATCCATTGTGAAAGCGATATTGCTACCGCAACGCTGGGCGAACTCCCTATTAAACATCTATTAACTTTAAACAGAGGGACGCCGAATACGGGTTTGGGTTTTATCCGCAACCACCAAACAACCCTGCAAAGTGGCAAGTGGATATTCCTGTACAACTCGCCTCAAAATATCAAGCACAGCTTGGTTACTTCCACTACCTGGACGCAAAAGTAAAATACCAGGGTGAGTTCCTGGTGGAAAACGGCGGACATCAGAAAAATCAAGATCGAGAGTAATAAAAAAGCGTCCTTCAGCACAAACTTGCTGCCATACCACCTCATCATCCTCACCAGATAATCCTTCATCAGTAACCCGATCGCAATCATACCTCTCATTCCTGAGAAATTTAGCATGAGTAATACTGAGATTTTCATCTAATTTTATCAACATAATTTTTATCGTAATGGTAATAGCTCTTCTTCTCTGACCAGTACTGCAGCATAAGCGATCGCTGCTAGTACATTTTCTAAAGTCAAAGGTGGATATTCTGCAACAATTTCTTGTATTGTTAACCCCTCTGCCAGGTTATCTAGAATGACCGAAACCATAACCCTGGTGCCTTTAATACACGGTTTCCCGTGACAAACTTTGGGATTAAAACTAATCTGGTTTTGCCAGTTATTCATTTTTATTTAGCTCTCTCTAATTATCAATATTTGATACTTTCATTATAATTGTTTTGGCTAATTATAACACTTTTTATTGTATTTATTTAGGCGCTTCAATAATTAACAATTAATAATTAATTATTACCTTTTCAAAAGGTATAAGTTTTACATCAAATTTTTCAAATAATGCCTACAAAAAAACCAAACTTTTGCTACAATCAAACAACATATAAAATAAGGATAGGTTAAATAATAATTAATAATTAATAATGAAAACTATCTATAATTATTCATTGGTAAGTTTTAACAACTTTTCTGCTACAATCAAACAAAATATAAAATAAGGATAGGTTAGTGATGACAGAAACCAAAATTTCCACAGAACTACTACGTTCTTTTCCTGACAATATCCAACTGCCAAACTCAAACGGCACAACCGAAACCAATAATGAAATTGATTTTCCTGACCATACCCAACTACCAGAGTCAGACGGTACATTTGTGAAAAACTTCCAAGAGCATCCCCAAAGCATTATTCTTACAGATTCCATTACTCCAGTTTTGCAGCGCATTCATCCTGATGGAGAATATGCTATCGGACAAGACTGTGGCATCTATTGGCGCAAAACCGAGCCTCCCGAACAAGGTGCAGTCTCACCAGATTGGTTTTATGTTCCCAATGTCCCTCCCTTACTGGATGGTGAATATCGTCGCTCTTACGTTCTCCTCAGAGAAAAAGTGCCACCATTGATTGCATTAGAACTGGCATCAGGGGATGGCTCGGAAGAAAGAGATAAAACACCTCTATCCCAAACATCTGAAGGCAAGAAAATTAAACCAGGAAAATTTTGGGTATACGAACAGATAATTGGAATTAAATATTACGGTATTTATGAAATTATCAGTGGCCGTCTAGAGGTTTATCAGTTGATAAATGGGCGTTATCAGCAGATGTCACCAAATGAAAGGAATCATTATCCGATTGAGAGTTTAGGAGTAGAGTTAGGACTGTGGAAAGGAAATTATGAAAATCAAAAGATGTTGTGGTTGCGTTGGTGGGATGCAGAAGGTAATCTGCTGTTAATCGGAAACGAACGTGCTGAAATAGAAAAAGCTAGAGCTGAACGTGCTGAATCTGAACTTGAAAAAGCGTTGCTTGTCCAAAAGAAGGCTATTTCTCAACTCTTGGCAATAGGGTTAACTGTTGAACAAGTTTCCGAAACTATCAATTTGAGTGTCGAGGAAGTTCAGGAAATTTTACAGTAGTAGATTGGGTATTGCGTAAAATATAAAAATATAGAATACTTGTAGGGGTTGACGGCCGTTAACCCCTACAAAGCAGAAACCGGGTTTATGGACGAAATCTGCTCGTTTGAACAAAAATATGATAGGAATAAACCCGGTTTCTTGACTGGTTTGCGTAATGTCTAATACTTTTTGCTGAATTTTGTCGAAATTTGATAACAAAATTATTTGTTTATGCTATGGTATGAGGCTGAAAAATTGACTAGTCATCACAAAGTTTTCCTAGGGGAGGATCGTGGACAATTTCTTGCAGCAAGAATCCGGCAAATTTGGGTCAGGGTTTGACGAAATATTAGCTGGGATAAATAGACAAAATGAGACCTTTAGAATACATAGAACTGACTTCTATCAACAATGGAGAAACATTAGAACCAGGAAAAACATACGAGATTACCTGGGATACTAACATCACTGGAAATGTTCGGATAGACTTGTACGAAGAAGACTCACTTTATAATTTCCTTGATTACAATATTCTTGATGCCTTCCATAAGGCAGCCGATGCTCAAGAGATAGCTGACGAGTTGGGACTTGACGACTATGATGAGAGTTTAATTGGTGGTGGTCTGGCTGAGGATGGCAGCTATACTTGGACAGTACCAGAAGATTTCGTTGCTGGTGATGAATACGAGTTCAAGATAACCAGTATTAGTGACGACACTGTTTACGACTTCAGTAACAGCAAATTTAGTGTTGAGGCTGCTGAAGATTATATTAATGTTACTTCCTTCAATGTAGGCGGGGGTGTAACACGAGGAGAAACATACGAAATCACCTGGGATACTAACTAATATTAGTGGACTAATACAACTAGAACTTTATAAGGGAGACTCGCCCTCCGAATATGCTTACAATGGTGGTTATAATTCTTCCCTGGTTCTTTACACTTCTGCAGGTGGTAGTATTTCAGACCTCCATAAAATAGCCTGGGTGAATGCTGAAGACGGGAGGTACGAAGTGACAATTAAAGACCGATTTGGATTATTGCTTGCCCAGGGGGATGACTACAGGATAAAGTTAACCACTCTCGACGATGGCGTTAGCACCTTTACCGACTATTTTAGTGTTTTGTAGTGGTGTACAAATATTGATTTTTGCCGTTAACCTCCTAACAGTTAGCCAAATAGAGGCGAAGTTTTCAAACTAAAGGAAAGCTGACAGAAAGCGATCGCTCCTCCCAAACCAACCAAGTTTGAGGAGCGACGCTTTTTTTGAGGATTTTATAGAAGTTGAGGGAGAAGCAGAACTTATTTCTTCCCTAGAAATATCTGCCAGTGAAGCAGCATGGCAAGATTATCAAGCAGGTCGCGATCGCGGCAAATCTCTCTCAGAATTAGAATTAGAATTATTAGGGAGGGAACTTGACTGAGTGGAATCTAATCATACTAAAAGCAGCGGAAAATTACCTAAAACGATTGCCCTTACCAGATCAAGAACGGATTATTCGAGGTTTAAAGTTGCTCAAAGCCGACCGAACAATGGTAGATATTAAGCCCCTCAAAGGTCGTCCCGAATGGCGATTGCGAGTTGGTAAATATGGAGTGCTTTTTATAGAAGACAGGGATAACTTAACTTATATTATCACAGTTATTAGTCCGCGAGGAGATGCTTATAAATAAGAGCATCAGCGCATCGCTCCTCCCAAAACAACCGAGTTTGAGGAGCGACGCTTTTTTTTATGGAGGGAAAGAGCGATATTTCATTCCTAGCAATGAAAACTGTCTCTAATTATCAATCATCAAAGCGATCGCTCTCAAGAACTTACCAAAATATAATTACCAATAATCCTTTTTAGTTCCAGTGGAGCTTCCAGAGCAATGGCTGCCCCCATATCTGGACGAACCACCCACCACCAAACCAACTTTTCTAAATAACTAGGCGGTTCCTCGTTCGGACACCACTCAATAGAATCATCATTAACACCAATAATATTAGGAAAAAAATCATTAGCTATAGCAACTCGTTCATCAAGTTTATCCAACTGCACCACATTTTCCCAAGCAACCTCACCAGGAATCGAATTTAAAATTGTTTCTACATCTAAAGTCAACATTAAATTATACCTCCAAAAGCTCTAACTACTCTAACACCAAAGTCTTGTTGTTCTGCAAAAGATTGTTTACCTATCCATTCTCTCACCGTCATCTTTTCCCAACCAGTTAACTCTGGTTGAATAGAATTATAAAAGTTGGTGATTTCTTGATGAATAGATCCTGAACCATGTTCTAAGCGAACTAAATTACCTGTATTATGAATCGCTTCTGCACCAAAAGTCCGTAAATTTGAAGTAGTTTGTCCAACGATATGATGCCAGGCAAATCCTGGGCCTGCCTTACCCATAACTCTTTTAAACTCACTAAATCTCTTGAAACCTTTTCCTGGTCTCGCTTGGGGAACTACCGTCCTTGCTGCCAGTTCTTTTGCCAGAAGCCTGGCTATTTCTTGTCTAGTTTCATCTGTCACTGGTTTGAGTTTAACTACATTACTATATTTGATACTTTCATTATGAAGAAATATCCCTCTTTTTATCAACTTTGGGAATAAGGATCAACCAAAAAAGCGATATTGCCACCGCAATGCTGCGCGAACGCGCAAGCGATACGGAGCATTGTCGCTCCTCCCAAAGCAACCGAGTTTGAGGAGCGACGCTTTTTTTTATGGAGGAAAGGAGCGATAGTTAATTCCAACTAATCAAAACTGTCTCTAATTATTCATTATTAATGATTAATTATTCATTATTTTGAGCAGCTTGTTGGACTTGTTCCACAGTTAAATCCAACCGTTGTGCTATTTCTTCAACACTCAACCCCAGTTCTAAAAACATAGGAACTAATTGCAACTTAGTTAATAATGTCCCCTCTTCTATACCTTTTTCTCTACCTTCTTCTATACCCTCCTGCTTAATTCCTAGATAAAGTCGAGATTTTTTAAAATCATCCATGCCTAGCATTTCTACTACCTCCTCTGGTGATAAATTTTTAAATTTGTACAAAATAATTGTTTTGACTAATTCTAGCACTTTTTCCTTTTCAGTCTGTTGTGCTAGTTCTGTCGTTGCTTTGGCAGCTAACTTTTTGGCCTGTTGTACTGCCAACTCCTCATCTTCTACTATTAACTTGACTATACCTAAACCCAAGTTATCGTAAGCATCTTCTCCCAAGTCTTCGAGATAAACTACCGTAACCTGACTGCTATCTAATAGAACTTTATACGGTTGAGTATCTTCTGGCTCAATATCGCGGTTAGCAAATACCACTAACCCTTGCCAATATTTGGCTTCCTCATATTGACGGAGATACAGAAATATCTCGCCAAAAAATCGACGGTAAAATGCTTCATCTTTTTGCATCTGCACTTCACCAAAATGGATAGGAGTATCAGGAGACTGAGTATTCGGAACTAATACACCATCCAAACGAAAACCTGTTTGTTTGATTTCGACTGAGCGAAACCTGTAAGAACTTGCCAGAGTCGGAGATTCACCTAAGAGTTGAAAGTAAATGCCGGGCATCTCCAAAAAGAGTCGATAAAATATACTATCTGTTTTCATTGAAAAATTTTGTTGTCATAGGGATAATTATATCATGGTGCATAGCTCTTGATAACAGTTTTAGGATTTGTTTAGATTACTTTTGATTTTCAAGTTACGCGATCGCTGCCCGTACATTTTCTCAGGTCAAAAGTGGATATTCAATAATTTCTTCTATTGTCAACTATCAATTATCAAAGCGATATTGCTACCGCAACACAAAGCGATCGCTCTTCCCAAACCAACCAAGTTTGAGGAGCGACGCTTTTTTTATAGAGGAAAGGAGCAATAGTTAATTCCAAGGAACGAAAACTGTCTTTACAGCAGTTTTCATTTCATAAAATCACTGTAGGGAGGTTGCATAACAAAAATGCTAACGTCCCTACCATATTTTGGTTATGGCGATGTGGTTCATCAAAAGTGAAAAGCGCTGTAATTATCCATTATCCATTATCAAAGCGATATTGCTACCGCAACACAAAGCGATCGCTCCTCCCAAAGCAACCGAGCTTGAAGAGCGACGCTTTTTTTATAGAGGAAAAGAGCGATAGTTAATTCCAAGCAATGAAAACTGTCTCTAATTATTCATTATTTTGAGCGGCTTTTTGAACTTGCTCCACAGTTAAATCCAACCGTTGTGCTATCTCTTCAACAGTCAACCCCAGTTCTAAAAACATAGGAACTGCTAGTAGTTTTGCCTCTTTTATACCTTCTTGTCTGCCCTCTTCTTTGGCCATCCGCTGCATTCCTTTATAAAGTCGAGATTTTTTAAATTCCTCCATGCTATACATTTTTATTACCTCCTATTAATTAGACTGACTTTGAGCAGCTTGTTGGACTTGTTCCACAGTTAAATCTAACCGTTGTGCTATTTCTTCAATAGTAAACCTTGCTTCTAGCAACAGAGGAACTACTTGCAACTTAGTTAATAATGTCCCCTCTTCTATACCCTCCTGCTTAATACCTAGATAAAGTCGAGATTGTTTAAAATCATCCATCCCTAACATTTCTACTACCTCCTAGTCGCGATAAATTTTTAAATTTGTACAAAATAATTGTTTTGACTAATTCTAGCACTTTTTCCTTTTCAGTCTTTTGTGCTAGTTCTGTCGTTGCTTTGGCAGCTAGCTTTTTCGCCTGTTGTACTGCCTTTGCCTCATCTTCTACTATTAACTTGACTATACCCAAACCCAAGTTATCGTAAGCATCTTCTCCCAAGTCTTCCAAGTAAACTACCGTAACCTGACTGCTATCTAATAGAACTTTATACGGTTGAGTATCTTCTGGCTCAATATCGCGGTTAGCAAATACCACTAACCCATGCCAATATTTGGCTTCCTTATATTGACGGAGATACAGAAATATCTCGCCAAAAAATCGACGGTAAAAGTCTTCATCCTTTTGCATTTGCACTTCACCGAAATGGATAGGAGTATCAGCAGACTGAGTATTAGGAACTAATACACCATCCAAACGAAAACCTGTTTGTTTGATTTCGACCGAGCGAAACCTGTAAGAACTTGCCTGAGTGGGAGATTCACCTAAGAGTTCAAAGTAAATGCCGGGCATCTCCAAAAAGAGTCGATAAAATATACTATCTGTTTTTATTGAAAAATTTTGTTGTCATGTTGATAATTATATCATGGTGAATAGCTGTTGATCCCACTTTTAGGATTTGCTTAATCTTATCTAAAACTTAATGAGACTGTCTTTAATTATCAATTATCCCAGGGATGTTGCTACTGCAACGCTATGGGAGGAGCATTATCGTTCCTCCCAAACCAACCGAGTTTGATGAGCAACGCTTTTTTTATGGAAGACAAGAGCGATAGTTAGTTCCAACCAATGAAGACTGTCTCTGATTATCCATTATCAAAGCGATGTTGCTACCGCAATGCTACGCGATCGCCTGATTTCCTAACTCTGAAGCTTTAAGTCCTTATTCTAAGAGTTCGTAGAATTTGGGTAAGTCCTGAGTTAAATAAAAATAATTCATAAAGTATAAATGCTTACTAAATTACTGCTTTTTATGCTACTTTTTTGTGTTGCTATTTGAAATACAGAATGTGGGTATGATATAAGTTATGTCAAACCTGTTTAATCAAATTTTAGGTGGTCTTATAGATATAATGATTTAGACTCAAGGGAGGAAGTAGGGAATAGAAAAACCGTTAGTTAAATTCTAGGTTTCAAAAGAATAACTCTGAGAATCCTAGCTGACCTTTTTTCTAAATATTACTATTGGTACATCACTACCAAATTTTATATATAGAAGTTCTAAATCAAATTGTGACATTTTATTGTATGGGTTTAGTCTCCAGAACTAATTTCCGCTTTGGTTTCTCAACTAAAACCCTGCAATTTTTTGACAACTCATTGAGGATTAGGATAAACTCTAGCAGTTTTAGAATTATAAAAATTATCAATGACCTGTAAAATAATAATTTTATGGTCAAAAATATGATCATATACATTAATTTAAAGGAGGTAAAAAAATGAGTTCAGCAGGAACACCTATAAATGTTGAGGTGGTTACAAGAATAATCAATGGTTTTGTTATCCAAGGTTTCCTTGATGACGATGGTGTATTTATACCATTACAAGCAATACCAGAACCAACACCAGAACCAACACCAGAACCAACACCAGAACCAACACCAGAACCAACTACAACACCAGCACCCACAACACAAGATGGTAGAGAGATAGTTGAAATAGATGGTGTGATTGGTTACTTTGATGATAATGGAGACTTTATCGTAATAGCTCCAGAACCAACTCCAACTCCCACACCAGAACCCACACCAGAACCCACACCAGAACCCACACCAGAACCCACACCAGAACCCACACCAGAACCCACACCAGAACCCACAGCACCAGGAGGAGGAACTCTATTTGAAGGAGAGGCGACTGGTACGGATGGAAATGACCGAGCAGTTGGTAGTGTTTTCAGCGATACATTTTCTGGACTTAGTGGAAATGATACTGTATTTGGCCTAGACGAAAATGATTCTCTACTTGGCCAAGATGGTAACGACCAAATTAACGGCAACCGGGGTAATGATACTATTAGTGGTGGTACAGGAGATGATTGTCTACGGGGTGGTAGAGATTCTGATTCAGTCGAAGGTGATGTCGGAGATGATACATTATTTGGCGATCGCGCTGCAGATACAGTTTTAGGGGGAGATGGTAGAGACACTATCTACGGGGGTAAAGACAATGATAGTCTTGAAGGAGGAGCAGATAACGACTCGATTTCAGGAGATATTGGTGATGATACTATATTTGGTGATGCGGGGAATGATACACTTTTTGGTCGAACGGGCGTTGATATAATTTCTGGTGGTGTAGGTTTGGATTTGATTAGTGGTGGTGAAGATGGTGATAGTATTTCTGGAGATGAGGATAATGATTCTCTTTCAGGAGATGAAGGTAATGATACTCTTGATGGTGGTACGGGAAATGACTCTTTATCTGGAGATACAGATGATGACCTGTTATTAGGAGGTGAAGGTAGTGATACTATTTTTGGTGGGGAAGGTAATGATTCTCTTGATGGTGGGGAAGGTAATGATTGCCTTTCAGGGGATCGAGGCAATGATTCTCTTGATGGAGGTCTGGGTGATGATCTTTTGATAGGTGGTCGAGGTGATGATACTTTGACTGGGGGTGCAGGTGATGATACTTTTGTGATTGTAGATTTTGAGGAACTTGATAATTCTAATTTATATACTATTACTGACTTTAGTCTGGCAGAAGATTTGATTAGTTTGGAAGGTGGTCTAACGTTTGCAGATTTAGAAATATCTGATGAGGATGGTAATACTATTATTCGCAATACAAATGGTCAGACTTTGGCTATTTTAATTGGAGTTAATAGTACGACTGTTAATGCTAATAATTTCCTCCCCAACCCAGGAGGAACAGGTACGGATACAGGTACGGATACAGGTACAGATACGGGTACGGATACGGGTACAGATACGGGTACAGATACGGGTACAGATACGGGTACGGATACGGGTACAGATACGGGTACGGATACGGGTACAGATACGGGTACGGACACAGGTACAGATACGGGTACAACACCAACACCATCACCAACACCAACTCCAACTCCAACACCAACTCCAACTCCAACACCAGTTCCTACCCCATCACCAACACCAGTTCCTACCCCATCACCAACACCTCCCGATGAAAATCAGGTGACACCACCATCTCTGAATGAAGTTCCTACTGACATTCAGTTAGATAACAACAGTGTGCTAGAAAATAGTGAAGCAGGTACAGTTATTGGAACATTCACCACAGTAGATGCTGATACAAATAATACCCATGAATACAAAATAATTAATGATGCGGAGGGGCGTTTTGCTATCAATGGAAATCAGCTAGTTGTAGTAGAAGGAGCAAACCTGAACTTTGAGGAAGAGGACAAACGAAACTTTGAAATTGAAGTTAGAACTTTTGACAACGCAAGTGCAAGTTTTACCAAGTCATTTACTATCAGTTTAATCAATGCTAACGATCCCCCAGAAATTACAGTTCCTGACAACCAACAACAGATTAACGAAGGGGAAACCTTAGAAATTGTTGGTATTGAAGTTACAGACCCTGATGTGGGAGACGGAGAAATCAAAGTTATCCTAGAAACTACTAACTCCGAAATTCTGGGGAGCAAATTAACCCTTAACTCTACTTCTGGTCTGACCTTTACCACTGGTGATGGCAAAGCAGACAGTCGAATAGTATTTACAGGAAATTTAGAAGATATTAACCAATCTCTGAATACCTTCACTTATACCACCAATGACTCTGGTACTGATACTGATTTAATTAGTATCACTGTCAATGACCAAGGAAATACAGGGGAAGGAGATGCGCAAACTAACACTGCTGTAATTGATATTACCATCAACGATCTTCCTGTATTGGAAACAAATGCTGAGTTAGTAGTAAATAAAAACCAAACAGAAACAATAGATAATACTCTCCTAGAAACAACTGATAACGATGAAACTACCTTAATCTATACAGTGACAGAATTGCCCACTCGTGGTAACTTACTACTTAATGGAGGAGATTTTATCAGTTTTACCCAGGATGATATAGATGAAGGTTTCCTGACTTATGAACATACTAAAAACAATACTAAGAATGATTCTTTTACTTTTAGTGTATCGGATCAAGTAGGAGGAGAAACCAAAGGTACATTCAATATTCGAGTTAATGAACCACCAAATGTGAATACTACCGAATTAACTGTTATTGAAAACACTGAGGTAGAAATTACTAACGAAAACCTACTAGCAGCAGACCCTGATACTGATGCAAATGCAGGAACCCTAATTTATGAGATTACTGAACGGCCAACCAGTGGTAAAATTCAACTAGATAATGTTACTCTCCAAATAGCAGATACTTTTACTCAAAAAGATATTAACCAAGGAAATCTAACTTACGAAGGAGAGATAGTTGGTACAGATACGTTTAGTTATGTTGTCAGCGATCGAGATGGGGGTACTACCAGTGGGTTATTGAATATTAATGTTGAATCTAGCAATACTGCTCCTGTAGGAGTTGATGATACAGTTACAACTAATGAAGATACAGCCATAAATATTGATAAGTCTGAGTTATTGGCAAATGATACTGACTCGGATGGAGATACACTGACTATTATCGAC
>NZ_JAYKGW010000011.1:0-23291 GCF_035285525.1 Okeania sp.
TTTATGACTAAATAAGTTTTTTCATTAGGTTGAATATAAAGTTTATTTAGAGCTTTTTTTCTAATTATTGATTTAGGCTTTTTTTGTGGTTCAGACTCGATTAAATCTGTGGCATTTGTAGAAATTCCTGGTTGATTTTGGATCGGAGTAGAGCCATGAACTTTTTGTTGTGTATAATTGAGGAAAATGACTATTCCTAAACTTAAAAATATTAGTCTGTGTAAATTACTAAAATTGAGATAAAACATGATTAATAATTAATAATGGATAATTCATAATTCATAACCTATTGGTAGTGGATTGTTTCACCTGAAATAGTGCAATAACTGTAGGTTGGGTTTCGTCCCTCAACCCAACAATTTCATCTAAGAGCAAATGTTTCTAAATTATCTTCCCTCCTAACTTCCCCTCCTGGGAGGGGTTAGGGGTGGGTTAGTTATTTATTTATTTATTTATAACAGCCTAACTATATATATCGTTGCCCAGAGTAAAAAAGTATGCAATTTTTGGAAAAAAAAAGGTCATCTGAGGACTGCGAAATAAGTAAAAATAAAATAAGTGGTGTCACCCCTCTTGGCAAAATACACTCTCGTCAGCTAGTATATATACTGATTTTAGACATCAGAATCCTGAAAAATTTTATACATCATTTTTCGGCTTAATCGGGATTTACGCAGAACGAGCATTTTTTGTAGGGGCAAATGCCACTTGCCCCCTAGTAGGTAGGGTATTATTTCAGAATTTGCGTAAGTCCTGATGAATCAAGCTGGTGTCAACAAATTAGTAACTATCAGATTAGGTGCAAAATGAAAAATCAAATTCTAGTTTTTATTGATGCTGGAGTGGACAAATATCATCAATTATTTGATGGTGTGGTAGCGGGGGCTACACCATTTATTGTTGATACTGCCACTGATGGTATCGAACAAATAGACGAAATTTTACAACAATATTCAGGACAGAAAACCGTTCATATTATTTCCCACGGTGCCCCTGGTTGTCTTTACCTAGGGAATAGTCAATTGAGTTTGGGTACTCTTAAACAGTACGCTCCTCTACTCGAAGGGTGGGATATTGATAGTCTGTTGCTTTATGGTTGTCATGTTGCTGCGGGGGATGCTGGTGAGGAGTTTGTCAGTAAGTTGCAAGGTGTGACTGGTGCAAATATTGCTGCTTCTCAGTCTCTGACAGGGGCGGCGGTTCAAGGTGGTAACTGGGAGTTGGAGGTAAGTACGGGTAAGGTTGAGGTTGCGACGGCGCTGCGAATAGAGGTGATGGGGACTTATAGTGGTGTCTTTGATTGGCGAGTCGAATTTGCCCAAGATGCTGACCTTGGGTACAGGGACTTATTCATACATAACAATGGCGATCTGTGGGGAATAGGAAGGTTCTATAGGAACATAGACATTGACGGAGACGGCAATAATGACGTGATCGCTAATGGCACTACCTACTTAGTCAAGTTTGAGGTCGATGGGAGCTTGGATTTTGCCTATGCTGTCGGCCTTAATAGTAATAATGATGTAAATGATAGGATAGCCATTGATGACGAGGGTAATGTTTGGGTAACAGGATATTTCCAACACACGATGGATATCGACCAAGATGGGGAAGTTGATTTGACCTCTGTTACTAGAGACTCCGATAGCTATGTCATCGGGTTCAGTAGCGATGGCGAATTGCTGTCAGCCAAAGGCATCGGTAGCAGTGGTATTGACTATAGCACGGGCATAGTTACCGACAGCAATGGTAATGTGTTTGCTACAGGAAGATACCAGGGAAACATTGACATTGACGGGGACGGCAATAATGATTTGACCAGTGATGGCAGCCAAGAGGTTTATGTAATCAAATTCGATAGCGCAGGCAAGTTTCTGTATGCCCAAAGTATTGCTGATGGTTATAGTTACAGCCTCTCTAGTTCTGATAACGATCAATACAATCTATTCACTGACAGGGATGGTAATGCCTTGGTCACAGGAATATTCAAGGGTAACATCGACATTGACGGAGATGGCAAGGATGATTTGACAAGTAGCAGCGATGGCGATTCTGATATCTATGTAGTCAAATTTGACATTGATGGTGACTTGCTGTCTAGCCAAAGTATCGGTGGTAGCAGTAATGATTCTATAGACAACACAACCGCTGATAACAATGGTAATTTGTTCATTGAAGGATCGTTTCCTGGCAACATCGATGTCGATGGAGACGGCAATAATGATTTTATCAGCAGCGACAGCTCTAAATACCTAGTCAAACTTGACAATAATAGCAACTTCCTGTATGCCCTAAATCTGCCTAGTGCCTATGATGATATAGCTATCGATATCAATGGTAATGTCTGGGTTAGAGGAAGTTACGAGGGTAGCATTGACATCGACAGAGATGGTGAGGATGATTTGATCAGTAATGGCTATATAGATGGCTATCTAGCTAAGTTCAACAGTAATGGCACGTTAGCGTTTACCTACAGTATCGGTGGTAGCTATAACGATGACTCTATATATGACATGGTACTCGACGTTGATGGCAATCTGTGGGCTACAGGAAGATTTTGGGGCAGTATGGATATCGACGGAGATGGCAACAACGATTTGAGCAGCAATGACTATGATAGCTATGTAATCAACTTAGACACTAATGGGAACTTGCTGTTTGCCCAAAGCCACGAGCAGATAAGTGTAAGAGACATGGTTACTGATGCCAATGGTAATCTATTGATGGCCGGAAGTTTCCAGGAGAGCATCGACATTGACGGAGATGGTAGCAATGATTTAACCAGTAATGAAGGTTCTGATGGCTATTTATTTCAGTTAGATAGTAATGGCGACTTGCAATTTGCCCAGAGTATCGGCGGCAGCAAGAACACTCCTGGTGGCGTTAGCTCAGGCGATTATACTAACAAAACATTCACCAACAGCAATGGTAGTGTATGGGTACACGGGTATGTTAATTGGAGGGGTTACATCGAGGTAAACGGCAACAATCATTTGCTCGATGGTACTTATATAGTTAAATTATCTGAGGGAGATGATTCCTCTCCACCTAATTCCTCGCCTACTGATATTAATCTGAGCAATAACAGGATCAATGAAAATGTAGCAGCCAATACAGTAGTCGGTACATTGTCAAGTGTTGACCCCGATGCAGGAGATACCTTTACTTACACATTAGTAGCAGGTACGGGAGACACTGATAACTCAGCTTTCACCATCTATGGCAACCAACTGAAAATCAAAAATTCTCCCGACTATGAAAGTAAGTCTAGTTACACCATCCGAGTTCAGACTACTGATGCAGAGGGGGCAAGTTATCAAGAGCAGCTAACCATTAATGTGAAGGATGTCAATGATACACCAGAAAATTCTGCTCCTACCGACATCAAACTCAGCAATAAAAGAATAAATGAAAATGTAGCAGCCAACACAGTAGTCGGTACATTCTCAACTGTTGACCCCGATACAGGAGATACTTTTACTTACGCATTAGTAACAGGTGCGGGAGATACTGATAACTCAGCTTTCAGCATCTATGGCAACAAACTGAAAATCAAGAGTTCTCCTGATTATGGAAGTAAGTCTAGTTACAATATCCGAGTTCGGACTACTGATGAAGCAGGAGCTAGTTATCAAGAGCAGTTGACTATTAACATAAATGATATCAATGAACCTCCCAAAGATACTGAAAAGGAACCACTTCCTGGCGAACCATTCCGTTTTGATTTTAATCAAGATGGAGTAGCAGACATTTTCTGGCGTCAGAAAAATGGAGACAACCAAATTTGGTTGATGAGCGATGAGGGCACATGGGAGAGTGCTATTAATCTGGGAAAACTAAACAAGAAATGGAATGTATCTGGAGTTGAGGATTTTAATCGCGATGGAGTACCAGACATATTGTGGCGTCATTCCAATGGAAATAACAAAATTTGGCTCATGGATGACAACGGTAAGTTAGATAGAAGTGTAAACCCTGGAAAGCTAAACAAGAAATGGGATGTAGCTGGAGTTGATGATTTTAATGGCGATGGAGTAGCAGATATTCTCTGGCATCATCCAAATGGAGCCAACAAAATTTGGTTGATGGATGACGAGGGCAAACGGAACAGCCAAGCTAACCCTGGAAAGGTAGATAAAGCATCAGGTATAGCTGGAGTTGGTGATTTTAATACTGATGGAGTAGCAGACATTCTCTGGCGTCATCCCAATGGAGATAACAGAATTTGGTTGATGGATGATGATGGCGACTGGGATAGTAGTATTAACCTGGGAAACATTGGCAAAAAATGGGATGTAGCTGGAGTTGGTGATTTTAATACCGACGGAGTACCAGACATCCTCTGGCGTCATTCAAATGGAGCCAAGCAAATTTGGTTTATGGATGATGAAGGGAGATTTGACAGTAGTGTTAATCTGAAAAAACTGAACAAGAAATGGGATGTAGCCGGAATTGATGATTTTAGTGGCGACGGAGTACCAGACATCCTCTGGCGTCATTCAAATGGAGCCAACCAAATTTGGTTTATGGATGACGAAGGGAGATTTGAAAGTAGTGTTAACCCAGGAAGTTTAGGTAGAAGTTGGAATATAGCTGGAATATAATATCAGCTCCGCTTGGTATTTACCCATAACGTAGGGACGTTTTGCTGCGCAACATGTTTGCGGAGCATTCCGGAACGGAAAACGCATTTTTGTTATGCAACGTCCCTACAGGTTTTTCGTAGCAACATAATCTACTAAATAGAATTTAAAACCTCCAACACTGACTTAGGTGATAACTTATCCTTAAACCAAACAATAGGAACAGGTACATCCTTAATTTTTACCCCCGCTTTTTCCAAGTTTAATCGTTCCGAAACCGCCAATATTAAATTATCACATTCAGCACTGCGCACCTGAGCAAATTTCTTTCTTAAATATTCTGGTCGCCAATATCCCACAATTTCCAATAAATACGATTCTCCATTAGGATGCACCAGTCGAAAATCAGGAATCATTACACTACCAGGAATCGGTATTAAATCAACTTCTCTTTCTAATTTCCACTCAGTTTTTAACTTACCCCAACGTTCGGCAAAAGATGCCTCCAACATACTATCATAAGGCTTGCCTGGTGGATAATGACTAACCAAACCACAATCAGAAGTCAGACTAAATCTCCCGGTTTTCCAAGCACCAGTAAAAGGGTCGCGATTTTGTAAAGTAGCGTGTAAACTCCATTTAGTAACATGCAACAATGCAGGCAACATTTTGGCTAATGCTAAACCATAACGAGTGCTAGGTTTAAATAAACTATAAGGACCGTCTATTGTGAGGGTAAAACCTTGGTCAGCATCTCCTTCTATATAAGTCATTAATTGAAACAATTTCACATATCTAAATAACAGTTTATATTCTCCCGGATCGTTGCGATGAGCATTTAATTGAATATGACTAGCTTTATAAAAAATACCTTGAACTTGAGAGAGGTTATATCTATGTAATAATGCTTCTGATTTAGGAGCATCAAACTGAGTTAAAATTCGATTTTCTTGTAAGTCTGCATAGAGACCTTTTTGAATTTCATTAGGTACAACTTCTCGGTTTAATTCCTGACTTAATTTAGTTGCTAAATTCTCTAAAATTAATGCAGTTGATTTAATACTAGGAACAACTTCCGCAGCAGCAGAAAAAACCCGATTTCTTAATTCTATTGGTTCCAGAGGACTAATAATTTCAAAAGTAGAAAAACTGCCTCGGAGAATATGTGCTAAACCTCTTTTAAAACGATAGTTAGGGTCATATCCTTCAATTTCTTGTAAACGTTTATCCAGTTCTCCTTGAGTTTTTCCCAAAGTTTCTTGGAAACAATTAATCATTTCTGTGGCAATAGTTAAATTTTTAGTATCTAGTTTCAATTTTTGAGGAATAATTGTTTCTCCAGTTTGACGATGAGAAAGTAAATCAGTTGGCAACATAATTTATGATCTTAGGGAGTAGGGAGTAGGGAGTAGGGAGTAGGGGAGTGGGGGAGATTGAAATAATTATAGAATTAACACATACCATATAACCGGATTCTATATTACGCAGAAACCGGGTTTCTATGCCGAAATTTCCTGGTTTGAACAACAATATTATGACAATATCGGTTTCTTGGTTGGGGAGTGCGTAAGTCCGAACCAACATTAGTTTATAATACATGACTTACGCAAAGGTACTATGTATAGAGTTATAGCAACGGACAAGGCGATTAGGACATGGAATGATGATGAATCAAAGACCACGGAAAGACTTTTCCAACTGTTCTCTGTTCCCTGTTCCCTGTTCCCTGTTCCCTGCTATAAAAAACTATTGCGCAATAGTTTTGGACGCTACATATAGCGTCTATGCGTAAGTTGTAATACTTACCCATGAACACTATTGGTAGTGCCATACCAAGAAGAAAATTGTGGATTAGGAGTGAGCAACTAGGGAAGACCTCTCCCCCAACTCCTCTCCTGTAAGGAGAGGGGAGTAGGGGAGAAACATTTTTGTAACCTACAGCTATTGCACCATTTAAGGTGAAACAATGCAGTAGTTGACTGTTTCATCTAAAACTGTGCAGAGCGATTTTCTCTCTTGCTTCCTTATCTTCCTTTTCCCTACTCCCTACTCCCTACTCCCTACTCCCTACTCCCTACTCCCTACTCCCTACTCCCTACTCCCTACTCCCTAAAATGAACATGGTTGTCTGGATAATCATCCTAATTTTTTTTTCCTATTTTTATGCTTCTCAACCTGCTATTGCTCAAACAAATCCTAGACCAATTAACCCTAATCCTCAACCTTTACCAGAAATAAAACTTTTACCACCACCAGATGATTTACTTCAACCACCACCAATACAACCTCCTTCCCGTAAAACCCCTATTCTAGAAATTCCCGATCAAATCATTGTCACCCAATTTGCCTTTGTTGGTAATACAGTTTTTAGTTCAAAAGCATTAGCAAAAGCCCTGAAACATTTAACAAATAAACCCATTTCTTTTACCGAACTACTTGAAGCACAAATAATAGTAACTAAGCTATATTTTAATAAAGGATTTATTACCTCTGGAGCTTTTATTCCACCACAAACTTTACAAAATGATACTATTATTATTCAAGTCATTGAAGGAGAAGTCGAAGAGATGGAAATTTATGGTTTAAAACGACTTAATTCTCATTATATTCGCAGTCGTCTGGAAACAGGTATTCAAACACCTTTAAACCAAAATAAATTATTTGAAAAATTACAATTATTACAACTCGATCCTTTAATTGCTAGACTATCTGCTAACTTAACCGCAGGAACTCGTCCTGGTTTAAGTAAATTAGAAATAGAAATAGAAGAAGCACCAGCCTTTTCAGCTCAACTTTCTGCTGATAATTTACGTTCTCCTAGTGTAGGTACTGTTCGTCTTCAAGCTACAATTTATCATCATAACTTGACTGGGTTAGGCGATCGCTTTAACATTACTTATTATCGTACAGAAGGCAGTAATACCCTTAATGATTTGAGTTATACTATCCCCATTAATTCTCAAAATGGTACTATTAGTTTACGTCATCGTCGCACCAGTAGTGAAATTATTGAACAACCTTTTAATGAACTAGATATTAACAGTAATTCTCATACTTATGAACTGAGTTTTCGCCAACCTATTTATCAAACTCCGAACACAGAAATTGCTTTAGGTTTAACAGGTTCTGTAGAACAATCAAAAACTACTCTTGCAGATAAACCTTTTCCCAGTTCTATGGGTGCAGAAGACGATGGAGAAGTTAATATTTCTGCACTCCGTTTTTTTCAGGAATATGCTTTTAGAAATACCAAAGAAGTATTTGTAGCCAGATCAGAATTTTCTTTCGGGGTAAATTTTTTAGATGCAACTGTTAATAATCAAGCTCCAGATAGCAGGTATTTTTCTTGGCGAGGACAAGCACAATATTTACGTTTATTCGCACCAGAAACTGGATGGTTAATTAGGTCAGATATTCAGTTAGCTTCTCGAAAATTGTTTCCCCAAGAACAGTTTAGTTTAGGAGGTGGATTAAGTGTCCGAGGATATCGTCAAGATGCTTTAATTGCTGATAATGGTATTTTTATTTCTAGTGAATTTAGATTTCCTATTCTGCTAATAAAAAATTGGGATGCTACTTTACAATTAGCTCCTTTTATTGATTTTGGTACTGTTTGGAATAGTGATGAATTAGAATTAATTGAAGATACTTTATCTTCTGTAGGTTTGGGTTTAAAATTACAAGTTGGAACTCGTTTTTCAGCTCAATTAGATTGGGGGATTCCTTTGATTGATATAGATATTAATGAAGATACTTTACAGGAAGATGGTATATATTTTTATCTTAGATATAGAGCTTTTTAAAGAAATAAAGAAGGTAAGTATTCAGCTATTAGCATTTTGCTAGGTAAACATAATTTTTTGTTGAGTTAGGCAGTAGTAAGTAGTTAAAAAGTAAAGACTTTCCATGGAACATCTCTACAAAATTATTATTTTTGTATGTAAACCTTTAAACTTATTCTTTGAGCTTAACTACTAATCCTAAACCACCAACAGCTAGAAGACCAAAAATAGTTCCAGGTTCAGGAAACGAAGTCTGAGTCTGAGTAATAGTAATAGTTGGTTCATCATCTTGATAAATGTAACCTCCTGCTAATCCCAATGAACCTGTAAAAGTAATATCTGAAGCATCTCTCTTTAGAGTATATTCAGGAGCATCAAAAGCAATACCAAAATCAACTAATAAACCCCAATCTGAGGTAGAATAAAAGTCAAAATTCACAGTAGGTTTTAAATCAAGACCTAAACCTAAATCCAAAGTTTAATCAGCTTCTAAATTTAATTCTAATCCATCAAAGTTAATTTCCTAATCTTCCAGAGTTCCATCCTCTGAGAAAAGTACAAAACCTCAATAGTCGCTGTTTAACGGTGAGAAATTTGTCAGTACAGGACTAACTTCAGTACTGGTAAAATTTCCTTCAAACTCTTGTTTGATTAGAGCATTAGCTGCAGTTGGAAAAACTTAACCTAGAACAGAAATTTCTACAGCTACTCCCACAGGTAGCTTTGGCAATAAATTTTTAATCACGGTTTATAATACCTTTAATTTAGAGGTGTTCTTCTTTGAATTTTAGCTGAAAAATTATGAAATTTTCATTACCTTAGATCATGTCCGGATAATCAACGATAAAAAACCTTTTCCTTTTGCCTTCCTTCCTGGAAAATGCAAATATTCAATCAGACATGATATTAATCATTATTTTGCTAATCTTCAAGGCAACAGTTCAGAACATCTACAAGAGATTTTTGCTTAATTTCATACCATAACTTTGTATCTACAATATCAGATTTAGCACCAACTTCAACCAGGCGATTATCAAGGTAAGTCAAAAACTCTTTTGTATCTAGATCTTCACCTACCTGTAAAAAACTAATTCCTAATCTATAACTATTTTCTCTATCTGAAATAAAATCAATTTTTTTAGTAGTATCTATAATTAAATTAATCAGTGATTCTTGCTCATTAGATATTTTGTCTAATAAAACTAAAATAATATCCCCATTTTTAGTTTTCTTTGTATTTTTACTCTGAAAATGATCATTAATAGCATCTTCAAGACTATTTACTAAATCCATTGTTTCTGGAGGATTTTTCATCTGAAATAGTTTAGCTAATTTGATAACTTCTGTATCTTGATGCTTAATAAAAGGACTTGACGCCAAGTAAACAGTAATTCCATCACTATCTAATGATTGACAACGTTTTGCTAAATGAATGATTTTTGTTTGCGCTGCAATCCAATGTTCATAATACAGATGGGAAGAAGACCAACTTTCAGGACTTCTGGCGAAAATAAATGTGTAATCTAGATTTTTCAGAACTGAATTTTTATCAGACATAGATTTTTACCTAAGATTTTAATAAGGACAGTATCTACGCACATACCCTATATATAGTGCTTAAAACCCCATACGCAATAGTTTTTTAACTTTATATAATATATATTACCTTTCCATAACTCCTGAAGGAATAATGCAGCCTTTTGCACTATTCAGGACTTACGCAACTGCAAGGTATTTTCGTCCGATACGACGGTCGGGAAGCAATCTCAAACCCCTCTTTTTCCTACCTCATGGCTTTAGTCCTAATTTAATTTGAGTTGAGTCTTTATTGATTTCATTTCAATTGATCGGCTACCTCTTTTAATTGTTTGACAATTTGTTTGTTTTGATGACTTCTTGAGCCATAAAGTCTGGCAGAAAAAACTGTAATTATTTCTATTACATCTTCGGCTAAGACTTCCTCAAAAGTAGAGTCTTCTGAACAATTAATAATAACTACTTCTGTGCCAAATATTTCACACAAAGTAAATATCAAGTCACTACCAAATCTTAGCAACCTGTCTTTATGAGTTAAAACTAATCGCTCTACTTGGTCTGAACAAATCAGTTTTATCAGTTTAATTAA
This sequence comes from Okeania sp., assembly GCF_035285525.1. GTDB lineage: Bacteria > Cyanobacteriota > Cyanobacteriia > Cyanobacteriales > Microcoleaceae > Trichodesmium. The sequence continues at coordinate 10,491 of NZ_JAYKGW010000011.1, forward strand.
ACCTTTTTTACGATAGTTCAGACCACTTCCCAAGTCTGATATCACTTCAAATGACCAACCTTGTTGAGCGCAGTATGTCTCTAAGACTATTTTTTGGCGATCCAAATCATCTTTTTGGTCATGGCTACTAACTCTAGCATAGGCCACGGTCAAAGAATTATCTTGTTTGTTACCTATTAAATCAGATACTCTAAACCGTCGATGGCCTCCTGCGGTACGGATTGGGTTTAACCGTCCTTCAGTTTCCCATCGTCTGATTGTTTTTGTTGACACTCCTAGCAGTTCTGCTGCTTCAGATATAGTTAATAAGTTAGACATAAATCTAGTATATCACAATCAATGTCTAATTGTATCTAACTTTGTCCAATTAGGGTTTGCTGATTTATCGGGAACCGTAAAAGTCTTGTTGTGAAGGTAGGGAGTAGGAAGTAGGGAGCAGGGAGTAAACCCACCCCTAACCACTGCCAGGAGGGGAAGTTAGGAGGAATCAGGAGTTGAGTGAGGATGTACTTGTAAAAATTGTCCCTTGCCAATTCTGCCCAAGTCTTACCCAGATACTGACTTTTTCACTCTTATAAGTAAGGCGAAAATCTGGTACTTTTTCACGCTCTCAAAAGCCTAAAACCTTTACCAATAAATGCTTTTAGATTTAATCAGCCAGCCCCAATTATTTTGATACTGTTGATTTTCCACACCTCCCCATCTTCCCACACGAACCACACCTCCCCATCACCCTAACTAGGTATCAACACTGTTGCTGCATACCGATTTGGAGATAGGTATTTTTCCGCTAAATTTAGTAATTCTTTTGGTTGAAATGCTGCGATTTTATCTGGATAAGTTACTGCTACCTCTGGGTTTGCTATAGTAAAATAATAACCATAAAGACCAGCTAACTGCCCTGGACTTTCCGTCGCAAAGGCATAATCATTACATAAAAAACGCTTACACCGAACTAGCTCTGATTCAGAAATTTCCGAAGTCAATAACTCATAAAGGCGATCGCTAATCCTTGCTTCTACCTCTAAAATATCTTCAGGTTCTAGCATCGCACTAATCGTAAACAAACTTGAATCTTGCTGTAAAGAAAAATCACTAGCAACTTCTTGTACCAAACCAAAATCTTCCCGTAACTCTCTCACTAATCTAGAAGTTCTCCCCTCTCCCAACAAAACCGACAATAAATCTAAACCATAAGCATCATCTATTTGTGCCACTCCTGGTCCGATCCAAGCCATCGTTAGACGAGCTTGTTCCAATGGTAAATGTATTTCCTGACGACGAACTTCAGTTATTAACGGTTCAGGTTTGATTTCCACTTGTGGACAAGCATAACATTTTTGCGGAAAATTTTCAAAAGCTCTACCAACTAAATCTATAACTTGCGCTTCCTCCACTCCCCCAACAACCACCACTGCCATATTTTCTGGTTGATAATGATAACGATGGAAACAACGCATTTCCCGAACTTCCAGTTCTCTCAATACTGCTTCCCTTCCCATAACCGAACGTCCGTAAGGATGACATTGATAAACATTTTCCATCAATGCTTGAAAACCTACTTCATCCGGACAATCTTGTGATTGACGAATTTCTTCTAATACAACATCTAATTCCCTAACAAACTCTGATTCTGGTATAGAAGCTCGCAATAATAATTCTGCCAGTGCAAATACCATTTCATCTATCTGTTGAGCTGCACTGGTAATAAAAAAGTGAGCATAATCATGGCTAGTAGCTGCATTTGCTATTCCACCAAGATTTTCAATTATTTGATCGAACATTCCCGGAGCTAATTTTTCTGTTCCCTTAAAAATCGTATGTTCCAGGAAATGAGCCATACCTGACCAACTATCAGGTTCATGTCTAGCACCTGCTCTTACCCAAACATCTAGAACAACTACTGGAGTTGCTGGAATATACTGATGAATAACCGTTAGACCATTATCTAGCTTCAATATATGAGCTGGAAATTTAGGACTAGAAATTGCTATGGACAATTGTTTTAATAAAATTTAGTCTTATTTGTCCTTATATATTCTAAAGGTTACTCTCTAGGGAATTTGTCAAATTTAATACTAAATAGAGAATAGGGAATAGGTATGGAGGGAACAGGGAAGAAAAATTAATAATTTCTGTATAATTAGGACTTACGCATAAACGTTATTGGTAGTGGAGCGTTTCACCTTAAATGGTGCAATAGCAAACTTGTCTGAGATTGCTTCACTGTCCTTCGCAATGACAAATAATCATGCACTATTTTAACTGAAACAGTCCAGTAGGGTGCCTTACGCTACGCGACATGAAAAGCGTAGCGTAAGGCACCAATACTCTATACATATAGCGCCTCTTCGTCAGTCCTGTTAATTTTTATTTTTGGAGATGTCTAATAGGAAATCGTTTCTTCGACGGACTTAGTAAAAGCAGGTAGGGACGTTGCATAACAAAAATGCGAACGTCCCTACACATAAAATTGTCAAGTTATGTTGATGTACAGGGTAAATACCGAAAATCATGTAATGCGGTATCTTGCCCGCCATCAGTATACCCCACGGCCAACAGTAAGCGCCATATATTGTCTGATGCGTAAGTCCTATTGAAGTTCAACCTCAGTTTTTATCCTCAGTTCTGGTGCTATCAAGACTTACGCAAAGGCACTATATATAGCGTGTCGAGCCGTTACGCTACCGCTTTTCATGTCGCGTAGCCAAACACACCATACTAATATCCTTCATGGCTTTAGTCCTGATTAGTTTCAGTCAAAATTGCTGCCTACTCTAGATTTAGACTTGCCTAAGTATATAAACAACATCTTCACTCTCTACTGATAACTCATTAATAGGCATCTTGTAATTCATAAAATTCTGGGGAAATATAATCCTTACGCAATGGCCAACCAATCCAGTCTTCCGGCATCAAAATTCTTTTCAGATTAGGATGTCCTTCATAAACAATGCCATACATATCATAAGATTCCCGCTCTTGGAAATCAGCAGATTTCCAAATCCAGTAAACCGAAGGAACTCTAGGGTCATCTCTAGGAATAAATACCTTTAAGCGTACCTCTTCTGGTTGGTCTACATCATCACTAACTTTGACCAAATGATACATACTGACTAAATCTTCTCCAGGTCCAGCATCATAAGCACATTGACACTGTAGATAATTAAAGCCATAAGCATACAAAGCTGTAGATAAAGGAATTAAAAAATCCCGATCAGCTTTGATAATTTCTACTCCCAAATGATCTGGTTCCAAGGACTCATGTTCAAAGCCATTCTCGGTCAACCATTGAGAAACTTTTCCTGCTTCAGCCACGACTTACCTCCTCTTTTTGTGCAGTTAGCAGTGCTGGTGGTACTGGCATACCTATTGCTTCTGTTAGCTCTTTTGGTGGTGTTTGACGGTCAGATGTCTGTAGATATTGACCATTCAAAATTGGTTCAACCACTTTCATATTGTGCTTAACACTATAGTAGCGATGAGACTGCAATAGTTTACCACGTTCTTGTAAAGAATCATTAGCAATTTTTTTCCTCAGCTTAATGACAGCATCAATAATTGCTTCTGGACGTGGTGGACAACCAGGAATATACACATCCACTGGTATTAATTTGTCTACCCCACGAACTGCGGTTGGAGAGTCCATACTGAACATACCTCCTGTAATTGTACAAGCACCCATAGCAATAACATACTTAGGTTCTGGCATTTGCTCATATAGACGTACTAATGCCGGAGCATACTTCATAGTGATTGTACCAGCAGTAATTAATAAGTCTGCTTGTCTAGGGCTAGACCGTGGAACTAACCCAAAACGGTCAAAGTCAAATCTGGAGCCAATTAGAGCTGCAAATTCAATAAAACAACAAGCCGTACCATACAAAAGAGGCCATAAACTAGAAAGTCTTGCCCAGTTGTAAAGATCGTCAACTGTAGTTAAAACAATATTTTCTGAAAGTTCTTGAGTAACTTCGGGAGGTTGCTCAATCGGATTAATAATTTTTTGATTTTGATTTGGACTTAAGACCATTCTAAAGCTCCTTTGCGCCAGGCGTACACGAGAGCAATAACTAAGATTGCGATGAAAATTAGGGCTTCTATAAAAGCTAGAAGTCCCAGTTGATGAAAGGCCACTGCCCAGGGATATAAGAATACTGTTTCTACATCAAAGATGACGAAGACCAGAGCGAACATATAGTAACGGATATTGAACTGTATCCAAGCTCCACCAATTGGTTCTACACCCGATTCGTATGTGGTAACTCGCTCTGGGCCACGAGTTTGTGGCCGCAGCAGCTTAGATGCAGTTAAGGCAAGGATTGGTACTAGGCTACTTATGATCAGGAAGCCCAGAAAATACTCGTAACCACTAAGAACAAACACAATTAACTAAATATTTCCTAAATAACTATTACTCTTCTTTGTGAACATTATAAAGACCATCAGAGTCATTCTACTCCTAGTGCAATACAGAAGTCAAAAGTTGTAATTTAAAAGTCAAAAGTCAAAAGTGAAAACGAGCAAAATGGTTATATTCTGTAATAATAATTAAGAATATTTTCATAATCGCCAATTAAATCCGTAGGAACTATGAGCGAGGAAACAACTAAGGCCAACATACAAGATGAGTCTAATCAACAGGATGAGACTAGCGAGAAAGAACTAGATCGATATGAATGTCGAGCTTGTGGCTATGTATATGAACCAACCAAGGGAAGTTCTGCGGGAAATAAAAAAATTCCGCCGGGAACTGCTTTTTCAGATTTGCCTGTAGTTTGGCGGTGTCCTGTCTGTGGAGCGCGTAAAATCCAATTTGTAAATGTTGGACCGACTGAAGGACCTTCAGGATTTAAAGAAAACCTGGGCTATGGTTTTGGTGTAAATACTCTCACACCCAGCCAGAAAAATCTCCTGATTTTTGGTGGACTAGCTCTGGCATTCTTATTTTTTCTGAGCTTATATGGTTTACGATAAGACAGCTTTCAATAATTGATAATTATTAATTATCCATTATCCATTAATTTATGATGCACTTAATAAGAAAATCCTGGAAACAAATTTTCATAATACTAGCAGCAGTTATACTTTGTAGCGGTTGCAAAAATGCTTATTTACCATCGATAAGTTACAATCCTTGGGATGTAATTCAATTACCAACTTTACCAAATGAAGTTAAGTTGTTCGATATTGGATTTACAGATAGTCTTGACCATGGTTGGATTGTGGGTAATAATACAACTCTCCTCGAAACTACTGATGGTGGTGAGACTTGGGAACCTAAAATTATAGATGATTTAGAAGAAAGATTACGCTTGACATCAGTCAGTTTTTACGGTATAGAAGGATGGATTGTTGGACAACCTTCTGTACTTCTGCATACAGATGATGCCGGGGAGTCTTGGAATGAAGTTCCTTTAAGTTCTAAATTGCCAGGCGCTCCTAATACAATTGTCGCCTTGGGGCCAAGTTCTGCGGAAATGACGACTGATATAGGAGCAATATATCGCACTGAAGATGAAGGACAACATTGGCACGCTCAAGTAGAGGATGCAGTGGGAGTAGTGAGAAATATTTCTCGTTCTACTGATGGTAAATATATTGCTGTGTCAGCGAAGGGTAACTTTTATTCTACTTGGGAACCAGGGCAAAAATCTTGGACTCCTCATAACCGTCAGAACTCTCGACGTTTAGAAAACATGGGTTTTGGTGATGATGGTCGTCTGTGGTCATTAGCACGAGGCGGTCAACTGCGGTTTAGCGACCCAGAAAATCTAGAAGATTGGGGAGAACCTATTAATCCTGAGTATGCGACAAGTTGGGGTTTTTTGGATTTGGCTTACAGAACTCCTGAAGAAATTTGGGTTTCTGGTGGCAGTGGTAATTTGCTTCGCAGTACTGATGGAGGTGAAACTTGGGAAAAAGACACTGATGTAGAGAGTGTACCTGAAAATTTCTACAAAATTGTATTTATCAATTCAGAAACAGGTTTTATTCTTGGTCAAAGAGAAACTATTCTCAAGTATAACAATTCGGCTATTCCAGAGGCAGCTTAGACTACTACCATATTCCAGGCGATTAGCTTGGAATAAGTTAAATACTGCACAGAGAAGTTATTTATAGTCTTATGGGTAAATGATAAATCAGAATTTATTCATTCGTGACTGGGTTTGAGCATTTGAACCAAGCCAAAAACCGAGTTTATTGCCCTGATTACTGGTTTTTTCCTCTCACGAAATTGAGTTGATCAACTTTGTTTCTGTGGGAGTGACAAAGGTATAATTCCTCTGTATTTTTTGATTTGCTAAAAATTAGTCTGAATGTGTTACAATCGATCCCGTCTGGCTAAAAAATCAAAATTACAGAAGTAAAGAAGGCTAAAAGTTTAGTATATCTTGACTTTTAGAAAAGACAAAAAACTCATTTCAATAACTATGATATGAGCAATTTAGAAAAGTTTTCAAACTATCATAAATTATAGATGATGGTTTAAGATTATTTGGGAGGAAAAAATTATATGGCTGGTGGCAACACAGGCGAACGTCCATTTGGGGACATTATCACAAGCATTCGTTATTGGGTAATTCATAGTATCACTATTCCGGCTTTGTTTATTGCAGGTTGGTTATTTGTTAGTACCGGATTAGCTTATGATGTTTTCGGTACACCTCGACCCAATGAGTATTACACTCAGGAAAGACTAGAAGTACCAATTATTTCAGATCGTTTTGAAGCAAAACAACAAATTGATGAATTTATCAAATAGATAAAAAATCAGGAGATTAAAATAATGACTAGCCAAAATCCAAATCAACCAGTTAGCTATCCAATTTTTACTGTTAGATGGTTAGCAGTTCATACTTTAGGCGTACCTACAGTTTTCTTTTTAGGTGCTATTGCCGCGATGCAGTTTATTCAAAGATAGGAGCATAAAATCATGCCCATGGAACGTAATAATAATCCTAATGTGCAGCAACGAGTAGAATTAAATCGTACTTCTCTCTACCTTGGTTTGCTGTTGGTGTTTGTTCTCGGTATTCTGTTTTCTAGTTATTTCTTTAACTAAATTGGAAAACCGAATTAAGTAATTTCTACCTATACAAGTCACTCTATTTAGGTAATGTATAGGTAGTAAATTCAACTAAAAAGTTTAACAAGTAAATTGTTTACAAATTTCTTTCAGATAATAGTTAATTTTGCAATAATTGAGGTGGAATATTATGATGTCTGAACCAGGAAGAATTCCTTTATGGTTAGTTGGTCTTGTTGCTGGCACTGGTGTACTTGTAGTTGTTGGTCTTTTCTTCTATGGAGCTTATGTTGGTGTAGGTTCTTCTTTATAAGAAAATGATAACTCGGTAGGGACGTTTATGGAACGTCCCTACTTTCTTTTTGTTGGACTCACATTAAAAGTCTTTCGGATAGAATCTAGCTATTTTGAAATAATTAATAATTAACAATTAATAATTAATAATTAGGGCTGGCTGATTAAATATAAAAGTCTTTATAGATAAAGTTTTTAGCTTTTTTAGGTCGTGATTTCTCACCGAACTGTCATTACTGAAATGACTACCCCCCTACTCCCGTCTCGCTTCAAAGAAAGTGTTAGGTTTTAGGTATGAAAAAAATCAATCTTTCATCTACCGTCTTGCTGATAACAGATGACTGACTACCTACTACCTAACACAAAAGACAAAATTTGCTTCTAGAACTAGATTGCCTCTATATTACTTTCTCCAGTCCGAATCCGAACAATTCTATCTACAGGAGAAATGAAAATCTTACCATCACCGATCTCACCTGTACGGGAAGCACTAATAATCTTATCAACAACCTTATCTACCTGGTCATCTTCGATTACAACCTCAATTTTGAGCTTCTGCAAAAACTCAACCGTATACTCAGAACCCCGATATCTTTCGGTTTGACCCTTCTGACGCCCAAACCCTCTGACTTCAGAAACAGTCATACCGACTATACCAGCATTAACGAGAGCAATTTTAACCTCATCTAATTTAAAAGGCCGAATAATAGCTTCTACTTTTTTCAATTTTTTTACTCCTTCCTCTTTATTAAGATTTACTTTTGGTTCTTCTTGATTAGATTCTATTGTGTTCAAGTTATTCACTCCTTACACTAGATTTAAGTTTTAAGTTTACTCGTTGATCAGGATGCCACCTTTTAATATCACTGCCAAGAGGGCCTTGTTTGTTAAAAAGCATACATTTCCACAAAGCTTTCTTAAAAGCTGGAAAAATCTTAATCCTTTCAGTATTTAAACTATATATCTTACATTTTGGGGTAAGGCAAACCTAACCTGGTAAAGAGTAACAGAAAACATAAAAATTAATAGTTTCTAGCATAGAGATACCAAAAAAATCATACCTTTAACCTGTAGAGAATCTTAAAGTTTTCTAGCAATTATGCTAAAAATACTCTTTACGGCATTATATTTTTACTTATGGGTGTGCTGAATAAAGTCTTTTTCTTGGTAGGGAGTAGGGAGTAGGGAGTATGTAGGGACGTTGCATACAACATCTTTACAGAGTTAAGATTTACGGAAGTTGTAGAAGAAATGGTCATTCATAATTACTTCTTAGTTTTTATGTCATAATTACCCGGTTTAAGCTCATATTTTCCCCTCCATAAACCGAAAAGCTGGTACTTTTACGGTTCCGGATCAATCAGCTACCACATATTCTTCAAACCTTTATTGAATAGTGCTTTGATATTTAATCAGCAAGTCTTACTGAATACAGGACTTATTCACTAAACTAAGGTTAATCAAGGAAATTTCCTGAGACCAAAAAAAATAATCAGGGCAGTAGACTTAGTTTCTTATTTGGCTGTATAAGTCATGTTACAATAATAAATTTAATTATAAAAATATTATCCAAAGAGGAATTACCTATGCAATTACAAACTAAAGTAACCCTCAAACGAGCTACTGGTGCATTTGCATTAATAGACAGTCTCAAGCGTCATGGAGTCAAACACATATTTGGCTACCCAGGGGGTGCAATTTTGCCAATATATGACGAACTTTACCGAGCAGAAGTGGCAGGAGATTTACAACACATCCTAGTCCGACATGAACAAGGAGCTTCTCATGCCGCAGATGGATATGCCCGTGCTACTGGTAGAGTAGGTGTATGTTTTGGCACATCAGGGCCAGGAGCAACCAACCTAGTTACAGGTATTGCTACTGCTCAGATGGACTCTATTCCTATGGTTGTGGTTACAGGGCAAGTAGGCCGACCAATGATTGGTACTGATGCTTTCCAAGAAACCGATATTTTTGGTATTACTCTACCTATAGTTAAACATTCTTATGTAGTCCGAGACCCCAGGGATATGGCCAGAATTGTGGCTGAAGCATTTCATATTGCTAGTACAGGTCGTCCAGGCCCTGTATTAATTGATGTACCCAAAGATGTGGGATTAGAAGAATTTGAGTATGAACCAGTGGAACCTGGTTCTATCAGACTATCTGCATATCATCCGACTATTCAGGGCAACTCGCGTCAGATTAACCAAGCAATTCATTTAATGGGAGAAGCACGCCGTCCTTTATTGTATGTAGGAGGTGGCGCTATTTCTGCTGATGCTCATGCAGAAGTTCAAGAATTAGCAGAACATTTTAATATTCCTGTGACTACTACTTTGATGGGTAAGGGTGCTTTTAGTGAACATCATCCTCTGTCAGTGGGAATGTTGGGAATGCACGGCACTGCTTATGCCAACTTTGCAGTGAGTGAGTGTGATTTGTTAATTGCTGTTGGCGCTCGTTTTGATGACCGAGTGACAGGAAAGTTAGAGAAATTTGCTTGTCATGCTAAAGTAATTCATATTGATATCGATCCGGCAGAAGTTGGTAAAAATAGGACTCCTGATGTTCCAGTTGTGGGAGATGTACGTCAAGTTTTGATCGATCTACTACGTCGTTGTCGGGAGACTGGCGATCCAACTAATTCTAATCAAACTCAAGTTTGGTTAGAACGTATTAATCGTTGGAAACAAGATTATCCCTTAGTTGTTCCGGAACATTCAGATAGCATTTCACCCCAAGAAGCGATCGCTGAAATTGGTAAAATGGCTCCAGATGCTTATTATACTACTGATGTTGGTCAGCATCAAATGTGGGCAGCTCAATTTCTGAAGAATGGTCCTCGGCAATGGATTTCTAGTGCTGGTTTGGGGACGATGGGTTATGGAATGCCTGCTGCTATGGGTGTGAAGGTGGCACTGCCAAACCGAGAGGTGATTTGTATTGCTGGTGATGCTAGTATTCAAATGAATATTCAGGAGTTGGGTACTCTAGCACATTATGGCATTAATGTGAAAACAGTTATTATTAATAATGGTTGGCAAGGTATGGTGCGTCAGTGGCAACAGGCGTTTTTTGGCGATCGTTATTCTGCATCTAATATGGAAATGGGAATGCCTGACTTTGTGAAATTGGCGGAAGCTTATGGGGTAAAGGGAATGCTGGTTTCTCGTCGGGATGAGTTGAAAGAGGCGATCGCGGAAATCTTAGCTTTTGAGGGACCTGTGTTGATGGATGTTCGTGTGACTAAGGATGAAAATTGTTATCCGATGATTCCTCCTGGTAAGAGTAATGCTGAAATGGTTGGTTTACCTATTCGGAAACAGCTTGAGCAAGCGGTGGAGTTAATTCCTTGTGGTAATTGTGGATATGAAAGTATTGCTACTAATAATTTCTGCCCTGAATGTGGTACTAAATTTTAGTTAAATATCTCCAAAAAAGAATGTAGAGACGCTCTATAAAACGTCTCTATAAGGGAATGTTTAATTTCTGAAGATGTCATTGTTATACAAGGGTAGGGGAGGCTTATGTACATACAGTGCTGCCCATTACCCTTGAGGTACAGTAAATGTATTCTTGACGGGGTAAATATTTTTTGCTCCTGTATAGGTGATTCGCGCAATTAGTTAGTGGCATTTCCCAGGAAATCACTCCTACTTCCTAAAATCCTCAATATATCTACCTGACAGCATGGGAGTAGCCTGATGCTCAACTAGAAATTAATTTAGGATAGTAATAAGAGAAACTTTACCATCTAGTCCATTGTGCCTCTGATAATTAACTATGACTTGACTATTATCTTGATTTTTTTCGTATGTGTTTACACAATATTGTTCATTAGGACCTAATGAATTAATATAGATTATTGAATAGTCATCATCGTTGTCTCCATTTGGATCATCATAGACTCCTACCTGACTTATTTCCACTGGTCCTTTAATTAACAAAGACCTTGTTTCATCATTTTCACACCGTCTCGTCTCTTTACAATTGTCTTGAACATATACCTCATTAGAATCATAATAAGCAATGATATCTTGAGTGCAGTTATTTCCTTCGTAAAAGAGAAAAGTACCTGCGAAAGCTGTACTTGCGTTGGTGATTAACAAGCTAATTGAAGCTAATCCGATAACCAGAGTAAGAGCAAAATTCTTAATTAGTAAACTGAACTTTGTCATCATAGGGTCAAATTTATTCTGTAGTGAACAAATATGATTAAATATTACCTTGAGGAGCTAAGTCAATATATGATTAACATTTTTTTACAAAGGATTCCCATCACTGGATTTGATATAAATGATCACAAACTAACTATACCAATTACCACAAACTTTCGTATATTTGGATTTTCTATTTCTAAATATTCAGGACTTACGCAAACCAACCAAGAAACCGGGTTTGTTTTAAATACTCCAGTTATATAATATTTACCTTCCAGAAACCCGGTTTCTCATAACACTCTGATTGATCGCCAACCGTACCAAAAGAATTTGATATAACTTCCTTCTTCCTTCTTCCTTCTTCCTTCTTCCTTCTTCCTTCTCGCTTCTCGCTTCTCCTTTTTCCTTCAACTAGACTTCCCCTGTCAAAGCATCAGAAAATGGATCTGGTAAAGCTTGTTGTATTTCCATTTCTTCATTATCTTCAACAAATAAATCCTGCTCCTGACCATTATAACTTTTTTTTAAAATCTTTTTACTATTTTTGCGCCGACTATAATCTTGTAATCTTAACAACTCATCTTGATAAATAGAAATAATTTTTGTCAAAGACTCAGCTACTTCATCCCAACTTTCATCATCGACAATTTTTTCAGCAATACCCTGAAATAAATCCCCTTTTTGATTTTTTTGAACATATTCCTTGAGTAACTTCCCAGACTTTTGTAAAGCTGCCTGATATGCTTCTCCATCAGACCACCAAAATCCAGGCTGATTTAATAACCAAGTCAAAATATATTCTTGAGCGTGCTGCTGTTTTACCCAATTAGCAAGATATTGTAATTCATTCATATATTTCCTATTTAAACTAAGATTTCTGTACTTGATTCAATCGTCTCAGTTTTCACTATTATATATATAGAATCCGGTTGAACAATTATCACTATCGACCATAGGAAGTAATCTCCACGCAGTCCTGAGATTGCTTTGTTCTAGGCTGTTACCGTCGCTGCGGACTTGAGTATAGTAATTATGCGGATTCTATATTATAGCAATTTCGGAGGCGCGTGAGGTACAAAATTTTATTTAGTAATTTTAGTAACACAACCTTCCAGGTTGTTACAGCAAACAAAGGCTGAACTACAGTAGAGATTAACTGTACCTCACGATCCTCATGCATTGCTATAATTAAAGGACTTACAAGGGAGGTACTATATATAGAGTTTTTTAACTATTACGCATGGGGTTAAAAGCACTATATCTAGAGTCGCGACGTAACTCCTGAACTATTAAAGGACTTACAAGGGAGGTACT
>NZ_JAYKGW010000012.1:0-35797 GCF_035285525.1 Okeania sp.
TTCAATATTTATCAATATATGAAAGAACTTACCTTATTATTATTCAAAACTGAGGCAGCAATTTTTGTTAGAGATTTAAGTGTTACTCCAATTCCTGATTTGTATGGTATTACAGATGGTAAAGCAGCAGGAACTTATGTAGAGCAAGGATTTAATAACTATTTACAAAAAAAGTATTTATATACTCCAGGTAGTGTAGCTAATGGCATAGATTTTCCGGAATTAGAAGTAGATTTAAAAGTGACATCTATACGACAACCACAATCATCTTGTCCGTTCCGAGATGCTAGTCATTTCAGTTATCAGTTATCAGTTATCAGTTATCAGTAGCTATGTCTAAAGCCAGAGGATTGAGATATTGAATAGAATATTTTTTTCATTGCCTTGAAAGGGGAGTCTTAAGACTTTATCTTTTGGTCAAAAAGTCTATAGATTAGGTTATAATTTACTTGTTTTTGTCTATGAAAAAATAGACAATAATGAATCACGAACAGAAAGTTTGAATATTCAAAACGCAATATTTGTAGCCAAAAAAAGAACAGGAGATTATCAAACTAGACGGGGTTTAATAGAAATTATTAGTCGTAATGGTAATCAAGATGATGTAATAGGATTTTTGGAAGACCGTAATCTTCCTTTAGATGAAATAGAACGTGAAATTCTAGCTGAAAGAATAATTAAAGAACCTCCACAACAGGGTTATATTACTATCTCTAATTCTTGACAATGGAGATGACAATATAGAAGAATTATTGAGCAGGCAGTAATAGGAAATGTGGTTGGAGTAGAAAATATTCTGAATTAATTTCTAATTAAAACTGTTATAGTAATCCTAAATAATTTGTCAAAAAAACTGTAGGGGGTTTGGAGACCAAACCCCTACTATAAAATATTGCAACTTATTTAATTTTATTATAAAAATTACTCTAAACTTTTCCCGATCATAAACTGAACTAAACCAGGAAATAACCGATAAATTTCTGTTGCTAAAACAGCCGGACCTACTACTACTTCAGATTGCTTATTTTTCACAACATTCCAGATAGCTTCAGCAATATCTTTTGGCTGACTAACAAAGTTAGATTCTAAAGCCAAATTCATTTGTTGCTGACGACTTTCTACTTCCAAATTATCTCTACCTCGAAACTGCGCTCTTTCCAAAAAATCACTATTAATAACTCCTGGTTGTACAGAACAAACATTAATTCCTTTTGACTGTAATTCCAAACGTAAAGTATCTGTTAATCCAGTAACTGCATATTTACTAGCACAATAAGCAGTCATATTTGGTAAAGGCATTTTTCCACCAAAGGAACCAACATTAATAATTGTGCCAGATTTTCTTGATAAAAAATGGGGTAATAAAGCTTTTATTGTATTTACATAACCGAAAAAATTGACATTCATTAACTGTTGAAAATCTTCTAAAGTTGTATGTTCCATTCCACCAGTCAAACAAATACCAGCATTATTAACTAATACATCTATTTTTTCATATAATTCTATTGCTTTTTGCACCAAATATTCTACTTGTTTAGCATCAGTAACATCTGTAGGAATAGCTAAAGCAGATTTCCCAATTTTTCTCACTTCATTTGCTGTTACTATTAATCTATCTAACTTCCTTGCAGCTAAAACAATATTGTATCCTTTTCTAGCAAATAAAAGTGCTGCTTCTCTACCACAACCTTGAGAAGCACCAGTAATTAAAACAGTTGGCACCATGATTTTTTGTGAATATTCAAAATTTTAGATTTATAGCGCTATGCACTAGGGAACAGGGAACAGCAGACTATCAAAGTGTTCAGGATTTAGAAATTTCCGTGCACTTTGCTTCGACTACTATACAAAAATCAGTGTAACTCAACTTTCAGGAAAAAACAGTTTGTCGAAAAAATTTTTCAGAGCCATTAATTATATAGCAATCCTAAATGGGTTTTACGATTTCATCGTAGAGGTTTGGAGACCAAACCCCTACACTTTTTTCACACCTCTAACTTCAGTTGGAGGTAATAATAACTTATAACTACTAGACTTATGCAGAAAACCGATTGATAAACAAAATTTCGTAGTCTGAACAATAATAATGAGGACAATAAACCCCCTTTATTGTTAGTTTTTAGTAAGTCCTGTTTATAATAATTAGTTGAAACAATTTTCAGGTACAAGAAAAGTTTATTGAATAAACGGAAAAAGTTATCATTTTGGGCAGAATAATAAGAGAAAAATCATTCTGACAATTCTTGCTTCTACCTGTTCTATAATTCCCCATTACTTCTTATTCCTAACTACTCCCTACTCCCTCTTCTAACTGAAATTACTCATCTTTTAACTTGATCTTTCCTCTCATTCTTGCCACAACTTGTAAATCAACACTTTTATCAGTTTCATCTACAATTTCACCAGTTAATTCTTCCAACACATCCTCCAGACTTACTACCCCTGACATTCCTCCATATTCATCTAAAACAACCATTAAATGTTGACGATATTTTTGAAATTCTTTCAATAATAAATCTACCCTTAAAGTATCTGGAATAAATCTAATATCTCGCCTAAAATCAGCAATTTTTTGATTTTCCTTTCCTTCAATTATAGCTTTAAGTAATTCATGTTTTAAAACCATACCAAGTACATCATCTATAGAATCTCCAATGACAATAATTCGGGTATGCTGAGAATTAATAATATCTGACTTTACCTCAGCTAAAGTTGCATCACTATCTAAATAAGTAGTAGCTATTCGAGGTGTCATAATATCCCATGCACTTTTATCATTTAACCGAAATACTCTTCTAATCATTTCTGCTTCATCACCCTCAATAACTCCTTCCTGATATCCTACTTTGGTCAAAAACATAATTTCTGCTTCATTAGTAGTAGGTATTTTTTTTCCTTGAGTAAAAGGTGATGTAATTTTTTCCATTAACCAAACTATCGGAGTAAAAATAAAAGTTAATCCTTGTACAGCTAAAGCTATCATTAAAGCAAATTGCATAGCATAACGCTCCCCTAAAGTTTTAGGAATAATTTCGCCAAAAACAATTACCAAAAATGTCAAAATAGCCGAAAAAATACCTAACCAACCATTCCCTAAAACTGAAGCTGCAATATTACCAATTAAGATACTACCAACAATGTTAAAAATGTTATTAATAATCACAACAGTAGCAATGGGGCGGTTAATTTTTCTCTTAATTTCCCACAGAGCTAATGCTGTGGTCTTTTTCGACTGTGCTAACTGTTGTACTTTAATAGGAGAAACCGAAAGTAAAGCTGTTTCAGTCGCAGAACAAAGGGCAGAACCTACGAGAATAATGGAAACTATAATAATTAGTCTTAGCATACTAAACTAATAATTGGATAAACTCCATAATACCATTTTTTTATTTGTTTATGAAACCTCCTAATTGGTTAATTATATTCGTTCTAATTACTGGTGCTTTGGCAATATCTACTGCTGCAATATTAGTCAGGTTGACAAGTCTATCCGCAGAAATGAGAGGGGTAGGTTTTAGTCTGGTAATATCTGCCTCAAGAGTGGCGATCGCTGCTTTATTATTAGTACCAACATGGTCGAAAATTAAATGGCAAAAACTCCAACCAAAAGCAATACTTTATGCTGGAATGGCAGGTTTTTGCCTTGCTGCGACATCTTCATTTTGGATTATTTCTCTATCTTATACTTCGATCGCTGCTGCCACTACTCTCATCAATACTAATCCCATCTGGGTAGCTTTGTTGTCTTGGTGGTGGTCAAAGGAAAGACTTTCTCGCCAAACAATTATTGGTATAGTAGTAGCTATGACTGGAGGACTAATGATTGGTTTAGCAGATATTGGTGAGACAGCTACGGGTAGTAATCCTCTTCTCGGAAATTTTTTAGCTATTATGGCAGCTTGGACAAGTAGTTTTTATATGCTTCTCGGACGTCAAGCTCAAACCAAGGGGTTTAGTATTGGAGGCTATATTACGGTAGTCTATAGTGTAGCTGCTATTGTATTATTACCTATTCCTCTGGTTTCGGGTGTTGGCTATTTTAATTATTCTGGTTTAGTTTATTTTTATTTATTTTTAATTGCGTTAGTGCCTCAATTAATAGGACATACAAGTTTTAATTGGGCAGTAGTTTGGATTTCTCCTACTTTGGTTACTTTGGCAATTTTATTTGAACCTGTTGGAGCCAGTTTTTTGGGTTATTTATTATTTCGTGAAGTTCCTTCTTTATTTGTTTTATGGGGAGCAGTTATTTTATTAATTGGAGTGGCAATTTCTGCGTTTGGTTCTCAACAAAAATAGAAAGAAAATTTAGAGATTTCATAGATGAAGTTAGTAGCAACTAATCAGGTATTTATCTACAGACTTACAGCACTTTGGAACTATATGAAGTACAGGATAATATCAAATCCTTTAGTATCGGTGTAAAAAGAGTGTGGGAAATGTGGGATGATTTGATAATGGTTGAAAATAGAACTTTTTTTTCTACCGAATTAAGCGGATTTGATTTTAGCCCCATACCCAATACCCAGAAACCGGGTTTTTAGTTTCTTCTCGTTTCTTCTAAATATCTATTTTGTTTTTTATATCATGTCCGTTGGTATCGGAGCCTGTAAAAGTTAGACAAATATCTACCCCCATATAAGTAAGGTTTTTCTGGTCTCCAAACCCACCCAATACCCAGAAACCCAGTTTCTTCAAGAAACCGGGTTTTTAGTTTCTTCTAAATATCTATTTTGTTTTTTATATCATGTCCGTTGGTATCGGAACGTGTAAAAGTTAGGCAAATATCTACCCCCATATAAGTAAGGTTTTTCCTTCTCTTTCCTTCTTCCTTCTTCAAAAAAACCTATTTAGTTTCTGGAATAACCTGTTGATTCTGGAAAGTTATAACTTTAATAAATTTAACTATAAACTGTTGGAAAAATTTAATAGTTGCTCTCATGCTAGAACCATGAATAACTGCCCAAATATTCGTCATTAAAGAACAACTAGCAAACCCCAAAAGAATAAAAGTTTGGATTCTTACTACTCCAACAATAAACCAACTACCAACATGAAAGATAATCATTAAAGCATAAAAACTGGCTACTAATGCCATTAAATTAATTTCTTTTTTCGGTCGATGGAGAACTGTAAAAATTATTGGTTGTAAACTTGCCAGTACATTCATAGGTACTAATAACCCACAAATTTCTATACAATATGTGTGGGAAAATTGAATTAAATTATTGAAATCAAACATTTTATAAATCTCTCCTTATAGTTGATTAATTTGTACAGTAGAGAACAGGGAACACTTAACTGGGAACAGGAAACAAAAAATCATACCATTTCTCATGCATTCTTGCTATACTTATAAGCTAGCAAAATCGCTTTTCTTCATAAATAAAATTACTAAACATCAAGCATTTGCTCGAACGAATAATATTTATAAATAGAAAATCCAAATATAGCAAAGTTTCTAGTAATTGGTATAAGCAACAAAGATTTGTAGCCAACATTTATCAAACTGGTATTACTAGAAAAGTCGAATAGTTCTAAATGTGTAAGGATATTAATTGCTAAATTCCTTCCCAGTTTTCTATGCTTTATTTTTTCCTTTTTTGCTTTTTATATCCATCAGTCCAAAAATCAGTAAACATCATTAACATTCCTCCAATAAAGATCATAATTGCCATCCCAGCAGGAATTACAGTTTCCCAGTCAATTGTTTCCATATATTTCCAAATTTATTTAGTTAAGGTATTTTAGTAATTATAAACAAAAAAATCGTTGAATTTCAAAATTAACTCCTAAATTTGGTCAGTTCTGAAGAAGTAGTCATAATTTATGAGAACTACTTTTTGAAAGCTCGCGATCGCTTATGTTAAACTAATCAAAAACAATGAAATTAGTATAGTCAATATCATGGTTAAATTAGATGATCAGCCCCAAAAGCGTCTTCCCACTATGGAAGAATTACCCTATAAAGATGATAAACCAGTCGATAGCGAACTACAACGTTTAATTACTAACTTATTAAAATATATTCTCGACTATATTTGGGCTGATCGTGACGATTGGTTTTACGGTACAGATATGGGATGGTATTACTCTCCCGATGAAAACCCCATTGCCCCCGATGGTTTTTTATGTCTGGGAGTAGAGCGTTTCAGAGGAAACCCTCTGCGACTAAGTTACGTTACCTGGGAAGAAAACTGGGTAGTTCCTTCCTTAGCAATAGAAGTAGTATCAAAAACTCCGGGTGGGGAATACAAAGAGAAAAAAAGAAAATATGCCCGAAATGGAGTATTGTATTATGTAATTTACGCTCCCCAGCGGGTACGAAAACCGAAATTGACTCTGTACCGTCTCAACAGAGAAGGACAATATGAGCTGCAAGAAAAAAAACCCAATGTGGATGCCAGAAATAGGTCTAGGCATAGGAACAGAAGTAGGAACTTATCACCGAACTACCACGGAATGGCTGTATTGGTATGATGAACTGGGAAAGCGATATCCTACTGAGGAAGAAGCTCGACAGCAAGAGCGACAAACTCGACTTTTAGCCGAACAACGTCTAGAGCAAGAGCAGAAAGCTCGACTTCTAGAGGCACAGCAGGTTGAAAAATTGGCAGCACGTTTGCGGGAATTAGGCATCGATCCAGAATAATTAAATTAAAAGGAAGAGAGACGGTATACGGCAAACAAAGCTCTCAAGAAGAAAGGTTTTTCGCTATAGTTTGCTGAGGAGGGCAAGAAATTAGCGATCGCGCTCCCCACAACTATACTGATCATGATTATCATTCTGATCAAAAGCGTCAATTTTTGATAGAGTTAATATTCAGAAAATCATTGTGACATAATGGTTTTGAGCTGTTTTTTTTACCCCGTGAGGGTTTTTCATCACTGATTATCCAGACGTGATATCATTGCGACTGAAACGGAGTTTCATTAATGGATAATTGATAATTAGAGATAGTTTTCATTATCCATTATCCATTATTCATTATTAATTATCAATTAACTACTGCTTCCACAGGTTGACTCTTTTGCGGATGTATTCTCTCTCCCACACTTTCCAAACCTGCATACAACCTATTTAAAGCATTTATATAAGCTTCAGCAGATGCCACAATCACATCAGTATTGGCAGCATGACCAGAATAAACCCGCCCTTCAGAGCGTAACCGAATAGTCACTTCCCCGATAGCATCAATACCAGCAGTTACTGACTGCACACTAAACTCTATCAAATCATTAGGCACATTGACCACTCGGTTAATTGCTCTGTACACAGCATCCACCGGACCAGTACCAATAGCAGCATCAGTCAATTCTTCCCCATTAGGAGTACGAATAGTAACTGTCGCCGTCGGACGGGAGCGATCGCCACAAGAAACCTGCACCAACTCCAAACGAAATAGTTCGGGTGGTTGTCGCACTTCACTATTAACAATAGATTCTAAATCCCAATCTGTGATTTCTTTCTTTTTGTCTGCCAAATCTTTGAATTTCACAAACGCCTTATTAATTTCTTTCTCTGAAAGTTCAAACCCAAGTTCTTTCAAGCGAGTTTGGAAAGCATGGCGACCAGAAAGTTTACCCAAAATAATCTGATTATCAGTCAACCCGATCGACTGAGCATCCATAATTTCATAAGTAAGTTTATTCTTGAGTACCCCATCTTGGTGAATCCCAGACTCGTGAGCAAAAGCATTAGCACCAACAATAGCTTTATTTGGTTGTACAAACATCCCTGTAAAATTAGAAACCAGACGAGATGTTTTGTAAATTTGACGAGTATCCACATTAGTTAGTGGTGCCTCCGACTCCGGTTCACGACCCAAAAATGGGTTGAAATATTGTCGCCGAACGTGTAGTGCCATCACCAACTCTTCCAAAGCAGCATTACCAGCACGTTCACCAATACCATTAATAGTACATTCCAACTGACGAGCGCCATTTTTCACAGCTTCCAAAAAGTTAGCAACTGCCAAACCGAGGTCATTGTGACCATGAACCGAAATAATAGCTTGGTCAATATTCGGCACATTTTCCTTAATACCCTTAATCAAGGCGCCAAACTCACCAGGAGTGGTATAACCCACAGTATCAGGAATATTAACAGTAGTAGCTCCCGCAGCGATCGCCTTTTCCAAGACTTGGTAGAGAAATTCTGGGTCGGAGCGACCTGCATCTTCGGGAGAAAATTCTACATCATCCACAAAAGTTTTAGCATAAGCTACCATTTCCGGAGCAATTTCCAATACTTCTGCCCTAGTTTTCTTAAGTTTGTAAGCTAAATGAATATCAGAGGTAGCAATAAAAGTATGAATACGTCCTTTAGCTGCTGGTTTAATTGCCTTACCTGCTGCCTCAATATCTGCACGGGTGGTTCTTGCCAAACCGCAGATAGTTGGGCCATCTTCTAGACCCACAGTTTCAGCAATTTTTTGGACTGCCTCAAAATCCCCAGGACTAGCGTAGGGGAAACCAGCTTCTATCACATCTACTCCCAAACGAGCTAGTTGTCGAGCGATGGTTAATTTTTCATCCATATTGAGAGCTGCACCAGGAGATTGTTCTCCATCCCGGAGGGTAGTATCGAAAATAATAATTCGGTCTTGACTAGGGGTCATTGTTTTTCTCTTTGTAATTGTAAAGTAATTAGCCTATAGCTTTTTTTATATTCTAAGCATTTAACTATCAGCTATCAGCGATGAGTTATATAAGGCAGCTATGCTGAAGGCAGCTATGCTGAAGGCAGAAGGGAATATTAGTTCAAAGGAAAAAGGTTTTTTATCACTGATTATCGGGAAATGATATTATTAATTCATTAATTTTTATTACAGTTAATTAATAAGACTTAATTGGGACTTACGCAAAAGATGTATAGACCATCTGTAGGGGTTAACCGCTGTTAACCTCTACTATATTGAGGTGGTTATGCAAGTTCTGTTGATATTAGACATCTCCAGAAAAGGTTCTGAAACCCTTATAGCATAGTTCTAAAACCTGTATTTTTGGAGATGTATATTAATTATCAATTAGTAAATTTACTAATAGAAGTCAGTAGGAGATATTAATAACTAACTTTTTTCTTCCTTCTTCCTCCTTACCTAAAAATCAAGGTATAAAACCTCTCTATTCATGGATAAAAAATCAAAAAAGTTCCTTTTAGTCAATCCTCTTCTTTAATAATATTATAATCAGAGGTAATTATTAATTATTAATTCTTGAACTTCCTACTCCCTACTCCCTATTCCCTATTTCTAATATTCTGCTTTTTCTATTTGGTCACGAATATTATTTAAGTCTACATATTGGTCTGTAGCATTGCGCAATTCTCTAGCAATCATTCCTTCAGTTGAAACAACTGTAATATGAGTATTTTTAGACCTTAATAATTCAATTGCTCTTTCAAAATCTCCATCCCCACTAAACAAAACTACTTCATCATATTGGTCTACCGTATTAAACATATCTACCACAATTTCAATATCTAAATTAGCTTTTTGAGAATAGCGACCAGAAACATCATCATAATATTCTTTCAAAATTTTAGTGCGTACTGTATAACCCAAACTAATCAAAGCATCTCGGAATCCTCTCTGGTCTTGCGGGTCTTTTAAACCTGTATACCAAAAAGCATTAATTAATTTGACTTGTGGTGTGTTGAAGTATTCCAATACTCTTCTCGGATCAAAAAACCAACCATTTTTTTGTTGAGCATAAAACATATTATTACCGTCAACAAATATAGAAAGACGGTTCTTAGGATTTTTCATTTTAATATTAGTTTTAGATAATTTAGTTTAAATCAATTAAAAAATATAGCAATTCCCATAGTTATAAAGCACATTTACAATCCCCCTAAATCCCCCTTTCAAAGCTATACTTTACCCACATATTTCTTAACATAAAACTTGGGCATTACTGACAAGTTATAGGTAAGTCTTAGTTCGGCTTTTACGGTTCCCGATAAATTGGGATAAAAATGTATGAAAAAGCACATTTTTTGGCAATAGTTTCAGTAGTTTTACTTAGCTAATATGATGTTTTCTCCTTTCTCCCCTGCTCCCTTTTCCCCCTTCCCCTCCTGGGAGGGGCTAGGGGTGAGTTCCTGGGAAGGGCTAGGGGTAGATCTCAAACCTTTCAGGAGTTATGGGTAAGGGATAGCTTTGAAAGGGGGACTTTTTGTTGGTTCCTCCTTTCAAAGCTATGCTTTATAAACATCTTTACTTAACATAAAGTTTGACAAAAGAGAGAAGAGTTATGCCTTTGCCATTCAATGAGCATTCGGGGAAAGTAAACATATTTAATTAGAGGCTTTTCTCCCCCCACCTCGACATTTCCTCACCCCCATCAAGAAGGTTTCAGGAGTTCATTAATTAATAAGGGATAGCTGACAAAGAGGGGATAGAAAAATGTACCTTATAGTAAAGGACTGCTATATAAATATTTTTATTATTGATGTAGTTTTTTTGCTAGAAAAACTTACATTATTCCTTCATTATTCCTTGTATATTTCATATTTAAGCTGCCAAAAATCACTCTTAATATTATAAATTTATAATATTTTTTTTTACTGATAGTTTTAATAAATTTAGCAGTTCAGTATTATAAATTTTAGGCTTTTTAATAAAAAGATACTTTTTTCATACCTACTAAATTGATCGATCCCTGATTAAATTTCTATACAAGACCTTGATTTTTTATCAAGGCCATAAGTTAATATTTGATTAATTAATATAATATCTAAAATTTAGCCAAATTAAAAATAATTCACTTAATAAAAGTTACATGAGTAAAATTATGAATATAGAAAATTACAATTATAGGCAGTGTCAAATCACAGCCCTTCAATCAATTAAATTAAACAGATAAAAAGTGACACCCTGAAAAATTAGGAACTTATACTTAAGCTTGATTACTTTCAATTGCCCAACGCGCTAACTCTGTCCGATTATGCAAACCAGTTTTACCAAGCATATTGCTTACATGACTTTCAATCGTTCTTTGACTAACTTCCAGAATTTCTGCAATTTCACGATTAGCCATTCCCTTCGCTACCAACTGGACTACCTTTAATTCTGTGGGAGTTAATTCTACATTTCGGCGGACCTTAATTGTTGGCCCATTGCTCAGACTCGGATTTTGATATTTACTTAGGCGAGAAGCTTGTTTCAGAGAAGATTCTACTTGAGCCACAAGTTCTTCTGGTTCAAATGGTTTGACTATATAAACATCAGCTCCAATATTCAGACCTTTAACTCGGTCTTGGCTTTGACCCTTAGCAGATAAAAACAGAACTGGAACGCATTCTGTGACTGAATTTTTTCTGATCTCCTGCACTAAGGTATAACCATCCATTTCCGGCATCATCACATCACATATAATTAGGTCTGGGATTTTTTCTTCTAGCAGTTCTAGAGCTTCTCGACCATTTTCTGCCGTTGTTACCTGATATCCACGAAACTCTAAATAATCTTTAACCAATAAGATTAGATTAGGGTCATCATCAACTAACATTAATTGTTTTGTATCTGCAGTATTTATTTCTTTCATAATTGAAGAACTCACTTTTTTTTATTCTGACAAATATTTACTTTATTAACTGGAGAACCAATGTCTTTAATTAGTAGAATTCGGAAATATTCAGCAATTTTGCCACTTTCCTGAAAATTAATGATACACATCCTTACCAAAAAGGTTGGGACTGCATCTAATACTAAAATAGAGTTTATCCCTTATTTATTTTATAGAACATAAATTTGATCTTCAATCAATAGCCTAATAATTAAAGTTGATGTAGCTAGATAAAAGCTTTGTAACTATACAAGTAATTACCACTACTTTTAATAATAAAATATGAAGATTTAATAATATTCTCTACTAATATAGTAAAGAAATATAGTTAATTTAACTGAACTTATTAAGTTAATGTTTATGATGAATTAGTAACAGTTAGTTATTAATTGGGAACTAAGTTTTCTAGTTGGTCTGCAAGTAATTTGTCCATAATTACTTAATATGGGCCGATAAATCAATTACAATAATTTGATGAAATAATTCTGGATTCTGGCAAAGGATGAGTCAGAAAAACGTATTCTTCTACTACTTGAGAACCGATGATGTGTTCTTGAATAATTTTTTCAATCACAGGAGGAGTTGCCGAGTGATACCATACTCCTTCGGGATAAATAACCATGATTGGACCTTGAGAACAAACTCGTAAACAGTTAGCTTTAGTGCGAAATGTACACCCTGGCTTATGGCTAGGCTGGTCTAGTCCTAATTCTTTCAGACGTTTTTTAAGATAATCCCATGCTTCTAGACCAACTTCTGTTGAGGAACATTTTGGTTTAGTTTGGTCTGCACAAATAAAAATATGTCTCTGAATTTTACTCAGTCCCAGAGATTGGACACAACTTTCGAGGGACTCTTGACAAATATCTACATCAATGTCTTCCTGTGGAGAATTTTTCTGGAATTGGACTATTGGCTCTTCTGGCCTACCCTCTTGGCTCATTTGGTCAGACAAGTTATTCATCATACAAATTGCAATACACCTTAAAATTTCTTTCCATATAAATTATACCTCATGCCAAAGTCAGATGTCGGATTAAGTACATCAAATGACTTACTTAAGTAATGGATAATTGATAATTAGCTATGAGAATCTTTCTCCCCTACTCCCCTACTCCCCTACTCCCCTACTCCCCTACTCCCCTACTCCCCTACTCCCTAATGCACATTTTTAGCTGTCTCGGTCCAGTAGTGGGCCGACACAGCTGGTGCATTAAGGAACCAGGCTCTGTAGGGGCGAGTTACGGTTCCCGAAAAATCACAACGAAAGTTAAGGAGTTTTCTTATGGAGTCGGCTAAACCCGCCCCATAATACAAGCCATCGTCTAACGGGGCGGGTTTATCTAAATCTTAGAGTAAGCATGAAAATCTCTGATCAAACCCGCCCCTACCCCATGCACACTCATTAGGTGTGTCATTCCAGTAGTGGACCGTTTCATCTAAAACTTTGCAGAGCGATTTTCTCTCTTGCCTCCCTGTCTTCCTTGTCTAGACACAGCCAAAAAGTAATGCACCATTTTAAGATGAAACAATCCAGTAGGGTGTATTTAGATGTAGGTTGGGTTGAGGGACGAAACAAGGGCAAAAATCTTTCTTCCCCTACTCCTTCACTCCCCTACTCCCTAATGCACCATTTTAGCTGTGTTAGTCCAGTAGGGTGTATTAGCGTACTTCGTAAACCACCAACATATATATAGACTTAAAAAAACTATCGCTATATATAGTTTTCAAAACTATATATAGCGATATAGCGTTTCTGGGTAATTTCTGATTTGGATAGAGATATCTAATGAATCTTACCTATCTTCAAGACACTCCCAACATTTCCCATACTCCCCACACTTCCCAGTTCGGGAACCCGTACAGTTTAGTCAGTTGCGATCACAAGTCTTATTCAGGTACATTAGCACTCAGGTGGTGAGAGTGCTAAAAATAAAATGAAGTTAAAACATAGCTTCACCTTAAGGCTCTCAACAAAAGTAAAATTTATCTGGAGGTAATGTCATGGCAGCTGTAACACTAAGTGTTTCTACTGTTAAGCCCTTGGGCGATCGTGTATTCGTCAAAGTTAGCCAATCTGAAGAAAAGACAGCAGGTGGTATTCTTCTACCTGATACTGCAAAAGAAAAACCACAAGTAGGAGAAGTTGCTGCTGCTGGACCTGGTAAGCGCAATGATGATGGTTCCCGTTCAGAAATGGAAGTTAAAGTAGGAGACAAAGTTCTCTACTCAAAATATGCAGGAACTGATATTAAACTTGGTGGCGATGAATACGTCCTACTATCAGAAAAAGATATTCTCGCTATTGTTAACTAATAATTCTGAAGTTGTTCTATAGCACTAGCAAACTTTTGCTTCATATTTTATGTTTGCTAAAGTGCTAAAACAAATAATCTTTATAGCAGTTGAAGCCAAAGTTAGGATGTTTTGGAATCCTGTTTATGGAGGATTTCTCTATACGAAAAACTCTTTGATTTTGTGCGATTAACTGTTCCCTGTTCCCTATCCCCTAGCGCGTAGCGCTATCAAACTAAAAAAATAATCAACTACAACTACTAATCAATAGAAATCACAACTATGGCTAAACGTATTATTTACAACGAAAATGCTCGTCGTGCTTTAGAAAAAGGCATGGATATTCTGGCTGAGTCTGTAGCAGTAACACTCGGTCCTAAAGGTCGCAATGTTGTTCTAGAGAAAAAATTTGGTGCACCTCAAATCGTTAATGATGGTGTGACTATTGCTAAAGAAATTGAATTAGAAGATCATGTAGAAAATACAGGTGTTTCCCTAATTCGTCAAGCAGCTTCCAAAACCAACGATGCAGCAGGTGACGGTACAACTACTGCAACTGTACTTGCTCATGCAATGGTAAAAGAAGGTTTACGGAACGTTGCTGCTGGTGCTAACCCTATTGCCCTGAAGCGTGGTATTGACAAAGCTGCTACTTTCCTAGTAGAAAAAATTGCCGAACACGCTCGTCAAATTGAAGATTCTAAGGCGATCGCTCAAGTTGGTGCTATTTCTGCTGGTAATGATGAAGAAGTAGGTCAAATGATTGCGGACGCAATGGATAAGGTTGGTAAAGAAGGTGTGATTTCCTTAGAGGAAGGAAAGTCTATGCAGACTGAGTTGGAAATCACTGAAGGTATGCGTTTTGATAAGGGTTATATTTCTCCTTATTTCGCAACAGATATGGAGCGAATGGAAGCTGTTTTAGAAGAACCTCAAATTTTGATTACTGACAAGAAAATTGCTTTAGTACAAGATTTAGTACCAGTTTTAGAACAAGTTGCTCGTTCTGGCAAACCATTATTAATCTTAGCTGAAGACATTGAGAAGGAAGCTTTAGCAACTTTGGTTGTTAACCGTCTCCGGGGTGTATTGAATGTTGCTGCTGTGAAAGCTCCTGGTTTTGGCGATCGCCGTAAAGCTATGTTAGAAGACATTGCGGTATTAACTGGTGGTCAAGTAATTACTGAAGATGCTGGTTTGAAATTAGAAAATGCTAAGTTAGATATGCTTGGTACAGCGCGTCGCATCACTATCACTAAAGACAACACTACTATCGTTGCTGAAGGTAACGAGAAAGAAGTTAAAGCACGTTGCGAACAAATTCGTCGTCAAATGGATGAGACTGATTCTTCATACGACAAAGAGAAGTTACAAGAGCGTTTAGCTAAGTTAGCTGGTGGTGTAGCAGTTGTTAAGGTTGGTGCTGCGACAGAAACTGAAATGAAAGACCGCAAGTTACGCTTGGAAGATGCTATCAACGCAACTAAAGCTGCGGTTGAAGAAGGTATCGTTCCTGGTGGTGGTACAACTCTAGCTCACTTAGCTCCTAACTTGGAAACTTGGGCAAATGATAATCTCAAAGCTGAAGAGTTAACTGGTGCTTTAATTGTGAGTCGTGCTTTATTAGCTCCATTGAAGCGCATTGCGGAAAATGCTGGTCAAAATGGCGCTGTGATTGGCGAGCGCGTGAAAGAGAAAGATTTTAATACTGGTTTTAATGCAGCTAACAATGAGTTTGTTGATATGTTTGAAGCTGGTATTGTTGACCCTGCGAAGGTGACTCGTTCCGCTCTCCAGAATGCTGCTTCTATTGCTGGTATGGTATTAACAACTGAGTGTATTGTGGTTGACAAACCTGAACCCAAAGATGGCGCACCTGCTGGCGCTGGTATGGGTGGGGATTTCGATTACTAAATTTTTTGAAGATGGGGAACAATTCCCAAATTGTTCCCCCTTGATTTTTTTTGTCAGAACTCACGCAAAGAAACCCGGTTCCTACAAGGAACCGGGTTTATCGGTTCCCGTGGCTTTAGTCCTGAAATAATCAGGACTTACGCACAGACACTATATATAGTGCATAGCAAGTAGAGCGATCGCTATGATTTTTAGAGAGTGATACGGCTAAGGCCACGCTCCGCGAACGCCCAGTATTTCTGATACTATCTATATCCATAAAACTTAAATAACTGTCATTTTAATTGCAGGATGTTTGAGTTCTGATACTAGATATTTAGATAATAATTGATGTTTGAGTTGCTCAGTAGTCTTCCCCATAATGTATGCCATTTTTTTTCAATGATTCCAGACCAACATGGCACAAGCAATATGATTTTTTTTGAATTTTGGCTCGACGACACTGGCAAAATTATATTCCCGTTAACTGCTTTATTTCTCTATAAAATTATTCGATTTTCTATCTAGTTTGTGACTCAAATTATACATCATCTTTAGAAAACTGACTTAAGTCATTAGTCACAATGTATTCTTTCCTCTTGGCAGAAATAGTAACCCAGAATAGCTTGAATTTTTTATCCCTTGGAAAACCTTTAATTTTTATTATTTTACCGGATCTTTTTTCTGATTCATTCCAACTTAACGCAGAAATATTTTTATATTTTTCTACACCTCCAGTATCATCTACATACGCGATTCATTTTCAATGGACAATAATAAATTTTCCTTAAATTATCTATCAATGCTATTAATCTTTGCGTTGCATACCAACTATCCATTAATACAGTTTTAAATCGTAATTTCTTCTTATTTATCACATCTAATATCATTTATTCAACATTATCTGTTTTAGTTCTTTGATTGTTATCTGGATCATAAATACGATAATGTATTATCCAAAACTGTTCACTTTCAGGATGAAAATAGATACAATTAACTATTCCTATACCCAGAGTCACCTGATGTTCATTACCACTGTATTATCCTCCCACAAGTTCAATTTTTTGGGCATATTTTTTCTTGATAACTGTATCATCAAAAATTAGGTATCCCTCTAGGGTTTTGACAATTTCTCCTTTCCCATTTCGCCATAAATCTTTTCAACTCAAGTTTTCCATTTTTAAATAACGGTTTATTCTATCATGGCTAACTTTTTCTATATGGTTTGCTAAATTTGTAATGGTATAATTTGTATGATAATTCAGTAGATATTGGTATGGTATCAACATAGTTGAAATTCATATTATTAACTCAAATCAACAATAACACTATTCTCTAATAGTTAGAGTTTTTTTGGCAAGGTTTATTTACCTTGAATTACACTGGTAAAAATCAACTATACCTCAGTATTAAGTCCTGTTGATTTTTGATGGGGACAAAATCAGTAATGGTTAGCGATCACTATACCTAATATACTCTGTATATAATGTCATGCTTAAAAGCATGACACTATATATACTGTATTTATGTCAGTCCCGATCATGATACTTATTTTGAGGCGATCCCGGAGCGTGGCCTTAGCCTTATCGCTCTCTAAAAATCATAGCGCTCGCTCTACTGACTATACGCTATATATAGTGTCTTTGCGTAAGTCCTGATTATTTATATTTTTTAAATTGTTTAAGCTATATTAAGATTGCTATATTAGATAAAAAGTAGCGGAAGGAAGATTACAAAACCACTAACTTGAAATCTCTTGTAGTGATAAACACCTAAATTAATTCCGATACATAATCCCAGTTAATTTAACCATATTTTAGAAAGAAATGGTAACAGAAACATCTGATAGCAACTACGAAACTAAAACCCAGGAAATAGCTAAACAACTCTTGACAGTCACCAAAGAAAAAAACAGTTCTTTTTTAGGTCAACTGCAAAATCAAATGCGGTGGGATGATAAACTCCTTGACTGGGCAATGAGTAACCCGGGTTTGCGAGTACAACTATTTCGTTTTATTGACTGTTTACCAGCACTAAGTAATAAACCAGAAATAGCTGCTCACCTCCAAGAATATTTGACTACGGAAGAGGTCGAACTTCCGGAAGCTCTAAAAAAACTTCTCAATTTTGCTAACCCAGACTCTGTTCCTGGTAAACTAGCAGCTACCACTGTTGCACCCGCAGTTGAAACCCTCGCTCATAAATACATTGCTGGGGAGAATATCAAGCAAATTATCAAAACTCTAGAAAAATTACGGAAGGATAAAATGTGCTTTACTGTAGACCTCCTGGGGGAAGCAGTGATTACGGAAACTGAAGCACAGTTATATTTAGCTCGTTATTTGGAACTGATGAGTGAACTTTCTCAAGGTGCTAATAAGTGGTCATCAGTTCCCCAGATAGATGAAGCAGAAGGGGAAAAACTGCCACGAGTACAGGTATCGGTAAAACTGACAGCATTTTATTCTCAGTTCGATCCTCTTGATGTTAAAGGTAGTCAAGAAAGAGTTAGCGCTCGCGCCCGCACTTTGCTCAGACGTGCCGAAGAACTTGGTGTAGCAGTTCACTTTGATATGGAGCAATACACCTACAAAGATTTGACTATTGCTATTCTCAAAGAATTGTTAATGGAAGAAGAGTTCTGCAACCGTAGTGATATTGGTGTTACTATTCAAGCATATTTGCGGGATAGTGAAAAAGACTTGCAGGGTATTATTGATTGGGCAAAAGTTCGTAGTTTTCCTGTGACTGTTCGCCTCGTTAAAGGAGCGTATTGGGATCAAGAAACTATTAATGCTTTACAAAATGACTGGCCGCAACCAGTATTTAACGATAAATCTGAAACTGATGCTAATTTTGAAAAGCTGACTCAGATGATGTTAGAAAATCATCAATATATTTATTCTGCTATTGGTAGTCATAATGTTCGTTCTCAAGCCAAGGCGATCGCTCTAGCGGAAAGTCTCAAAGTTCCTCAACGTTGTTTTGAAATGCAGGTTCTCTATGGTATGGGCGACCAAATAGCGAAAGCATTAGTCGATAGAGGTTATCGAGTTCGCGTTTATTGCCCTTACGGCGACTTATTACCAGGAATGTCATATTTGATTCGTCGTCTTTTAGAAAATACTGCTAACAGTTCATTCCTCCGACAAAGTTCAGAAAATCGACCTATCGAAGAATTATTGGCAGCACCTACGACTAATGGTAAGACTACAATACACGATCTTGTTAAACCAGTTTTTCCCAATGTTGCCGATAGCGATTACGCTAACGCCCAACAACGACAACAAGCTTTTGATGGTATTGCTAAAGCGCGACTACAGTTAGGAAAAACTTATCTGCCAATTATTAATGGTGAATATACAAATACTGCACAAATAGTTGATTCTGTCAACCCATCAAACCCCAGAGAAGTTGTTGGTAAAATTGGTTTAATTTCTGTGGAACAAGCAGAAAAAGCAATTCAAGCAGCCAAAGCAGCATTTCCAGGTTGGAAAAAAACACCAGTTCAGGAACGGACAGGGATATTACGCAAAGCTGCTGACTTAATGGAAAAACGTCGTCACGAACTGACAGCATGGATGGTTTTAGAAGTTGGGAAACCACTTAACCAGTGTAATGCAGAAGTTTCTGAAGCTATAGATTTTTGTCGTTATTATGCTGATGAAATGGAACGGTTGGAGCATGGTTATAAATATGATGTCGCTGGAGAAACTGACCGTTATCATTATCAACCTCGTGGTATTTCTCTGGTAATTTCACCTTGGAATTTTCCTCTTGCTATTCCTACGGGAATGACGGTTGCATCTTTAGTGACTGGTAACTGCACATTGTTAAAACCTGCGGAGGTGTCATCAGTTATTGCCTCCAAAATTGCTGAAATTTTGGTAGAAGCAGGTTTTCCTAAAGGGGTATTTCAGTTTGTTCCCGGTAAGGGTTCCACAGTAGGTGATTTTATGGTGAAGCACCCAGATGTGAATAGTATTACTTTTACTGGTTCCCAGGAAGTAGGTTGTCATATTTATGCTCAAGCTGCTATTTTGCGACCGGGGCAAAAACATCTGAAGCGAGTTATTGCGGAAATGGGTGGTAAAAATGCAATTATCGTGGATGAAAGTGCTGACCTTGACCAAGCAGTTGCTGGGGTTGTACATTCTGCTTTTGGATATAGTGGACAGAAATGTTCTGCTTGTTCGCGGGTTGTGGTTTTAAGACCAATTTATGATACTTTTGTCAGTCGGTTAGTTGAAGCGACGCGATCGCTAAATATAGGAGATGCGGAGAAACCTAGTACCCAAGTTGGTCCGGTTATTGATGAGAAAGCACAAAAGCGGATTCAGGAATATATTGCTATCGGTAAGCAGGAGGCCGAGGTTGCTATTGAGATGAGTGCGCCAGAGGATGGTTATTTTGTTGGTCCTGTGGTATTTAAAGATGTGTCACCGGATGGGACTATTGCTCAGGAGGAAATATTCGGTCCGGTATTAGCAGTGATGAAAGCAAAGGATTTTTCTGAGGCGCTAGAAATTGCTAACGGAACGAATTTTGCTTTGACTGGTGGGTTGTATTCTCGGACTCCTTCTCACATTGAACGAGCGAAAGCAGAATTTGAAGTGGGAAATTTATATATTAATCGTGGGATTACCGGAGCGATCATTTCCAGGCAACCTTTTGGTGGGTTTAAGTTATCTGGTGTCGGTTCAAAAGCAGGAGGTCCTGATTATTTACTACAATTTTTGGAACCGCGCACAATAACAGAGAATCTGCAACGGCAAGGTTTTGCTCCTATTGAGGGTGTGGATAGTTAAAATTAAAAAGGACTGATGCAAAGAAACCCGGTTTCTAGGATAAATCGTTGTTTTGAGCAATAGATGTCTACGCTAGTACCGGGTTTCTGGGTTCACATGGCTTTAGTCCTGATTAAAAATGACTTACCCATAAACGCTATTAGTAGTGGAGTGTTTCATCTAAAATGGTGCAATAGTAGGGGCGGGTTTTAGCAATAATTTTGATACTTACAGGATTTACGCAAAATATCAGGTCAGACACCATCTGTAGGGGCGAACGGCCGTTCGCCCCTACTTCTTTCTTACCTTCTTTATATAATACTGGTGCCACCGGACATGATATCAGGATTTGTAGGAGCGGGTTACGGTTCCCGAAAAATCACAACGAAAGTTAACGAGTTTTCACGGACTGAGTCAGATAAACCCGCCCCATAATATAAGTCGCCGTCTCAGGGGCGGGTTTATGTAAATCCTAGAGTAAGCATGAAAATTTCCTGAGAAACCCGCCCCTACCCCATGCACTATTTTAGATGAAACAATCCAGTAGGGTGTGTTAGCGTACTTCCTAACGCACCGAAACTCTATATTACAGCGCTTTTCACTTTTTATGAACCACATCGCCATAAACAAAACCTTGTAGAGACGTTGTATGCAATGTCCCTACTGTAGCAATGTTCCTACTGTAGTTTACCAAAATGAAAATCGCTGTAAGTCTGGGTAAGTTAATTTCAGTGCCAGTTACTAACCGTCAATAACTTATCTGCATATAACTTAACAGTTGCAGGACAAAACATCAAATGATGGTCACAATTTTCAGGGGATTTATCAACAAAATCCAGTTTTAAAATACCTGTATTTAAGTCTAAAGTTTCTTCTGTGAAATCTCGATAAGTGATTTGATATTCCTGACAGAATCCTTTTAAAATTTCGTTAAATTTTAAGCTTCTTTTTGTTCTTTCAACTATTGGTGGTAAAACGTTAGTTAGTTGGGCAACAATTTGATTAATTATTGTATCTATTGATTTTGAATTATTTGGATTTATGATTCTATCAGTAATTATATTGACAACATTCTTGACTGCATTACGATGTACAAAAATGGAAGGTAAATTAGCTCCAAAAACCACGAGTTTTTCTATTTCAACTTCAAGAGAGGTTAAAAAATCAAAATAAATAGAAGCAATGTTTTGTGCAAAATCTTCAAATTTAACATTTTCTCCCTTCATTATTAATTTGTAATAATATCCATACTCAATATCAACTTGCCCCAATTTGAAAATAAATTTATCAAAGGATTTAGATTCAACAATATGCCTAACTAAATTAGAAGTATTGAGAGTAGATTCCCGTTTGCCAAAACCGGCAACTGAAGCGGCTGGAATCGAATAGACAACTACATCTAAATTTTCATATTTTTGTATAAACAAACCAGAATGAGAACTACCAAGTATAATGTATTTTTTATCTGATTTACTAGGATTATCGTTAATGCCTTTCCATAATTTGGTTAGATTAAATCTTTGATAATTTTTAGTATGTAATTCCCAATAGCTATTCAAAGCTTCCCTAAGTCGATTTTGTTTGCTGAGAAATTGAGCGTATCCTGGCGATCGCTCAATTGATGGTTTAAGAGTAATGGCTTTTTTATAATAAATTTCAGCTTCAGATAAATTACCTTTACTTTCAACAATTAAATTAGCCAAAGTAGAATATAAATTAGGATGAATATTGATAGATATTGACTCTTTTAACAGCACTATAGCCTCTTCAACTTTTCCTATTCTAGACAACAAACCTGCTAAACCAGTGTAAGCTCCCACTAATTTTGGGTTAAGAGCGATCGCTTGACGGTATATTTTCTCTGCTTCCTCGAATTGATAATTTGCTACCAAAGCACCAGCTAAAGTCAGATAAAAGTTATGTGACTGGGGATTTAATTTAATAGCTTGACGATAAGCAGTAATAGCTTCTGGCAATAGAGTCCAACTTTTACTTTTTAGGGCATTTCCTAAATGCAAATAACTAGAAGCGGCTTGAGGATGAGACTGTATTACCTGTTGAAATAGAGAAAGATGAGAAGTCAAAACTGTTTCAGCCAATTCTAATTTTCCTAACTGAGTTAGTGTTTTAGCTAACTGGAGATAAGCAGGTTTATGTTGGGGGAATCTTTCAATTATTTCTTGCCAAGTATTAGCTGCGTTTTCCCAATCCTGAATAGTAGTTAAAATACGAGCCAAACCATCTTTAGCCTGAAGTTTATAGGGGAATTTTATAGCTAATTGATTAAAAATAATTTCAGCTTCTGCGCATCTTCCTAAATTTAGTAAAACATTCCCTTTTTGTACATAGAAATTAAAGTAATGAGGCAAATTATTAATCGCATTTGACCAACGTTCTAAAGCTAAATTCCAATCTGCTAAATTATGAGTTAATCTGGCATAACCTTCATAACCATGATGTTGATTAGGAAACTTTTCTATTAATCTTTTAAAAATATCTTCTGCTTCATCAAACCGAGATAAATTTATCAACACATTTCCTTTTTGAACTTGGAAATTGATATTTTCGGGAAACTTTTCTATAGCATTTGACCAACGTTCTAAAGCTAAATTCCAATCTGCTAAATTATGATTTAATCTGGCATAACCTTCATAACCATGAGGTTGATTAGGAAACTTTTCTATTAATCTTTTAAAAATATCTTCTGCTTCATCAAACCGAGATAAATTTATCAACGCATTTCCTTTTTGAACTTGGAAATTGATATTTTCGGGAAACTTTTCTATCGCATTTGACCAACGTTCTAAAGCTAAATTCCAATTTGCTAAACTATGAGTTAATCTGGCATAACCATGATAACCATCTGGTAATTTGGGATAAACTTTTATTAATTCTTGAAATACCCTTTCTGCTTCCTGAAATCTACTTAAAGTAATTAAATTATTCCCACAATTTCGATAAATAGGCATCGGTTGCTGAGGATTGAGAATTAATGCTTGTTGGTAAAACTCAACAGCTTCCCTTATTTTTCCTTCCTTATTTAACTTATCCCCTTTCTGCACACAATTTTTAGCAATATCTGTTTGCAACCAAGAGATTTTTTGAGTTGCCTTCAAGTGATTTGAATTAAAAGAAAGTATTTTTTGCCAAGTTGTTAATGCCAGTCCAAAATTCGATTTAGCTTCATAAACTAAAGCTAAAGTTTGATGATAAATTGCCGAATTTGGTTGTAGAGAAATAGCCTTTTGTGAAGAATTAATCGCCTTATCTAATTTTCCTTCCTTGATTAATGCTTCAGCTAAACTATTGTGGAAGTTAGCAGAATTAGGATTAAATTTAATCGCCTGTCGATATTGGGCAATGGCATCAGACCATTTTTCTTCTTGGAAAAACAGTTTACCCAAGTAATAGTAATTCCAAGAAAAATTGGGATTTAATTCGATAATTTTCTCGTATTCTCGGCGAGAATCATCCAATTTACCTGCGTGAAATAATTGGTTAGCAATTTTGAGAGAGTTAGTGATTGTCATATTAAATAGAAAAGTTTAATAACAGACTGCATACCCATATAATCCGATTCTATGTTACTAGGTAACAAGCACCTTTGAATCTTTATTTAACTACCAAAGCAATTTTATCTATTAAATAATTTTAGAAAAAATGGTGCAATAGCTTATTACTTATTATGAAAAACTTTTATCCTCAAGACCTAATTATTCTTCTCAACTTTTTCTACCTTCTCACACTTCCCACCCTCCCCACACTCTCCACCCTCCTCACCCTTCCCACACTCTCAATTTATTTTCCTAAATAAATAGCTATACAGCATGACCCATTGGCATTACAATTACATTAATTGATTTTTAAGAATGGAGGAATGTTTGGATGCCAGAAGCAGTAGGTGTCATAGAAACTATTGGTTTTCCAGGAATCTTAGCTGCTGCAGATGCGATGGTCAAAGGTGCCAGAGTTACCTTAGTTTACTTTGACAAAGCCGAAAGAGGCCACTTTGTAGTTGCAGTCCGGGGGCCAACTTCTGAAGTTTATCCTTCAGTCCAAGCTGGTATTGAGGCAGTCGAAAAAGTCTATGGAGGTATATTGGAAAGTCATTATATTGTTCCTAATCCTCCAGAAAATGTAGAGTCTGTATTACCACTGGAATATACAGAAGTGACCGAACAGTTTAGATAATTTTTGTCTGAAATTATATTATTTTTTTACTTAAAAATAATTGTATTTATCGCAAAAATCTAAACTTTTTACAATTAATAATTAGCAATTAGCATTTAGCATTTAGCATTCAGCAATGAAATTTTATAAGGGGATTTTAACTCCTCCTAAACCTTCTGCTTTAGTTTATAGAAACAGGGTATTTAAACCCAATTCAAAAAGTTGATAGCTGTTGGGAAAGTATTCCGGAATGGAAATACTAAAAGCTGATAACTGATAGCTGATAGCTGATAGCTAATAGCTGACAAATTCTTAACTTAAATTTAGGAGAAATAATAATGGCGCAACAAGCGGTTGGAGCATTAGAAACTAAAGGTT
Organism: Okeania sp.; assembly: GCF_035285525.1. Lineage (GTDB taxonomy): Bacteria > Cyanobacteriota > Cyanobacteriia > Cyanobacteriales > Microcoleaceae > Trichodesmium. Next base: position 25,095 of record NZ_JAYKGW010000012.1, read on the forward strand.
TTCCTGGTATTGTAGCTGCTGCCGATGCAATGGTAAAAGCTGGTCGAGTTACTTTAGTTGGTTATATTAGGGTTGGTAGTGCTAGATTTACTGTGCAAATTCGAGGTGATGTTTCGGAAGTAAAAACTGCTATGGATGCAGGAATTGCAGCAGTAGAAAAAGTTTATGGTGGTACTTTAGAATCTTGGGTAATTATTCCTCGTCCTCACGAAAATATTGTGGCAGTTTTACCAATAGATTTTAATGAAAAAGTGGAACCTTTCCGCCAAAAAGTAGAAGGAATAACTGTACCAGGATTGCCTGGTGGTAGATAAGTTTTGATTCTGTTAAATATCTACTAATTCTGTTAGAAACCCTCAACATTACTATTGTATTGTTAACAATTCTCTCACTATAATTTGAGTAATTGTTAACAATAATACTCTGTGGACGGTTAATATAAATATCAATTACTTTAGAGGTTTGATTTCCCAAACCTAGTGATAAGTCGTTGCTAATATCTATTTCCCACAAAGTCGGTTTCTCATAACATTTATTCCGAGAAATATTCAAAAGTAAGTTCTTTTGTACAAAGTCTAGATTTCACCTCTTCATCGTGAAAAATTCCGATTAAACCACAACCATTAGCTTTACATTTTTCTAGTAGTTCAATTACTATTTGACTATTCACAGAATCTAAAGCTGAAGTTGGTTCATCTAACTAATAAAATTGGATAATTAACTACCAACGCTCTAGCTAAATTAACCCTTTGTTTCTCTCCTCCAGAAAAAGTAGTTGGAGAAAGATGTCAAAGACGTTTTGGTAAATTCAATATTTCAAATAATTCTACTACTTTTTGATAGGCTATTTCTGGTTTTATTCCTAATTCTAATAAAGGTTCTGCTGCTACTTCTAAAGCGGGTACACGAGGAATTACTCGTAAAAATTGACTGACATAACCAATAGTAGTTTTGCGTACTTCTAAAATTTCATGGGGTGCTAATTTAGGAAGGTCAACCCAACTAGATTTGTGCTTGATAAAAACTGAACCTTTATCAACTCGATAGTTACCATAAAGACAACGTATACATGTAGATTTTCCTGAACCAGATTTTCCAGATAAAGCAATACATTCTCCTGCTTTTAAGTTAAGAAAAATATTTTTCAAAACTGATAATTTGACTCCACCTTGATTCTGTAAAGTAAAGCTTTTTTCAATAGATTCTGCTTTTAATATATTCATAATGAAGGAAGAAGAAATAAGGAAGAAGGAAGAAGTTGTTAGAGTTGGAAAAACCTTACAGAAGGTAAATATTTCCCCAACTTTTTACACGCTCCGATATCAGCGGACATGATATTACTTCTTACTTTTGACTTATACTTTTGCACTAACTAACTGTTGAGTATAAGAATTTTGAGGATCGTCTAATACTTGATCGGTTAATCCAGACTCAACAATTTTTCCATTTTTCATCACTAATAAACGATGAGCAAGTAATCTAACTATCCCTAAATCATGGGTAACTAAAATTACACTTAAATGTAAATTTCGTACTAAAGAACGAATTAAATCTAATAAACGAGCTTCTACTGAAACATCTAAACCTCCCGTAGGTTCATCCATTAATATTAATCGGGGTTTTGTAACTAAAACACGAACTAATTGCCATCTTTGCTGCATCCCTCCAGAAAACATTTTTGGCAAATCATCTATTCGGTTAATATCTATTTCTACTTGGTTTAACCAATAAGTAGCTTCTTCCCGAATTTTTCCATAATTTCTAACTCCTATATCCATTAAACGTTCGTTAATATTTGCTCCAGCAGTTACATTCATTCTTAATCCATCGCGAGGGTTTTGTTGAACAAATTCCCATTCAGTTCGTCTTAATAAACGACAACGAGTTTCTGATAGTTTTGGCACGGTTAATATCTCTCCATTAGAAGTAGCATAAGTGATATTTCCTTCATCAATAGAAATGTATCTACCAATGACATTTAAAAGAGTAGATTTACCGGAACCAGATTCTTCGGAGTCCGGAGTGGGGGAGTAGCTAGAGACCTTTTGCTGCCCAAGATGAAACGCATTTTTGCCGATGCAACTTCCCTATAGATAAGAGTCAAGTTTTATCTATAAGAAATATACCTATAAAACATAGCTATTTTCTAGTTGATTATTCATAAAATGAGGAAGTAGGATTTAACAATTAATAATTAATAATTAGGGTTTACTGAAAAAGTCTGAATAATTAATAATTATCCATTATCCATTATTGAAAGCACCTACAGTCTTGAATAGAAAGTTTCTAACTTTTAGATAGTTGAAAGCCTTAGCTAGCAATAGTTATTCCTATAACTTTGCACTGTCGAGTATTAGACATCTTTAATATTATCCATAAACTATCAATTCTTTCTTCCTGTTCCCTCCATACCTGTTCCCTCTCTCAACTAGGAAATTTATTTCCCATGATTATATTGACTTTTTATCACTTTTCTGGTAACCGTTAAAAGTTAGCAAAATTATTGATTATAGGTAAACTAATGAGCGATCGCGAGATACCAAAAATTGATAAAAAGGGTCTCAGGGAATTTGGACTAATAGTTGGCAGTGTTTTTGGCGGTTTGTTTGGTCTCTTACTACCGTTACTGCACAGGCATTGGCCACCACCCTCATGGCCTTGGATAATTGCTATTCCTCTATTAGTATTAGCAATTATTTCGCCCCCTACTTTGGAACCTATTTATCGGTTTTGGATGCGGGTAGGAATTTTTATGAGTAAAATAATGACTCCTTTATGGATGGGGGTGGTATTTTATCTTGTAGTCATGCCAATGGGTTTGATTATGCGAATGTTTAAAAAAGACCCAATGGAGCGACAATTAAATCCTGAAACATCAACTTACAGGGTAATTAGTCAATTAAAAACTAGAGAAAGTATGGAGCGACCTTTTTAAATGTTTGAAGGAATATTAGATTTTCTCAAAGACCTTTGGGGTTTTATGGGAGAAAGAAAAAAATATTGGTTATTGCCTTTAGTTATTACTTTGGTTTTGTTAGGCGCTTTGATTATTTTAAGTCAATCTTCTGTCATTGCACCGTTCATTTATACTTTGTTTTAATCTAACTATTTTAGCAGAAGCAAGGAAGAGATTTTTTGTTGAATCTTATTGTAATTCTTGATAGTTATTTTAGGCATAAATAAACATTTCAAAAATCGGCATTTAACCGTCAACTATTAGCTAGTTTTCTGCGGAGGAGTTGTGCTTTTTCTTATAGCAAATATGTCGGCGACAGCCGAAAATAGCTATTGGTTTTAGTTGGCGCTCAAAGCTTTTTTATTTGAGAACTCAAATTACTACAAAAGCGATTTTTTATGTGTATATTCGTTTAAATATTCTCCTGAAGCTAAAGGGCAATAAAAATGAATAAAGCAAGCTTTCTTTTAAGTTATACTATATTTCTTGGTCGATTGGATATGCCGTTTAGCTAACGCAATAGATGGAGAGGCTTTATACCTTAATTTTTCGGTAAAATTTTATTGTAGGAGGCTTGGTCTCGAAACCTAAACAAAAATGGGATTTGGAGACTAAACCCCTATAGCTTTATCTACTTAAAATTACAAAAAAAATTCTAACTGAAAGAATGAAAAAGTTAAAAGTTTTGGCAGGAAATCTAACTATGATTTTTGCCAGTTTATTTGTGGCGGTAGCGATCGCTGAAATAGGAGTAAGAATTGCTGGTTTAGAGGGATTAAAAAAAAAGCCAGAAACTACCCATGCAGAATTTTATCCGACATTTTATACTATTCCTCATCCGGTTAGAGGTTGGGAATATAGAGCCAATGTTTCTGGTTGGTCAACCAATGAAGGAAAGGCTTATTTAGAATTTAATAGTCATGGTCTTAGAGGACCGGAAATTACTAAAGCTAAACCAGAAAATACTCTACGAATAGCTGTACTTGGAGATTCTTTTACTGCAGCAGTTCAAGTTTCTTATCAGCAAACTTTTGTGGCAGTAATGCAAAAAGAATTGGAACAATGTACAAATTTAAAAGGTAAAAAAGTAGAGGTAATTAATTTTGGTGTTGATGGTTATGGAACTGCCCAACAGTTATTAACTCTTCGGGAAAAAGTTTGGGATTTTCAGCCAGATATTGTGCTTTTAGCTTTTTATAATGGCAACGATGTTACGGATAATTATCGAGAGTTAGAAGATAATCATTATCGACCTTTTTTTGTCTATAAAAATGGGAAGTTAGAATTAGATTTATCTTTTAGCAAGTTACCTACAAGTCAAGCAAATCGTTATATGATTACCACAGTTGATAAATTACCAACTTGGCTAGTAAATAATATCAGAATTTTACAAATAATCAAAAAAGTAGAGGTTGATCAAAAGAAGAGATATGCTGCCAGACACTTTGAAACCATACAAGCAAATATATTTAGAGAACCGCCAAATTCTGATTGGCAAGAAGCTTGGAAAATTACAGATGAATTAATAGGAATTATGGCAAAAGAAGTACAGGAAAAAGGAGCTGAATTTAAAATAGCTACAGTGATGAATGATATGCAAATAAATCCCGATAGACAATGGCGAGAAGGATATGCAAAAATTATGAATATTCAAGACTGGTATTATCCGACAAAAAGACTGCAAAATTTAGGAGAAACTCATAATTTTTCTGTGATTGATTTAATCAAACCTTTTGATGATTATGTTCAGAAAAATCCTGTTTGTGTTCATGGGTTTAAAAACACAAAAATGTGTACAGGACATTGGAATGCTACAGGACATAAATTAGCAGGAGAAATTATTGCTAAAAATTTATGTCAAGAGGGTGTATCGAAATTTTGAATCAAACCAAAAATTTAGGAATTTGCAAATTAATAAAGTACCGATTTAATAAATAAAAATACTGTGTTTGTCCGCAGCGAGGCGGTAAGATTAGACTCAATCTTAATAAGATTGCTATATAAGAAAATATCCTAGCACTTTTCTATTTTTTGATATTCTTGAAAAAAGCTTGTTCAATAATTAATAATTGCCTCTTATTATCAAGAAAAAAACTGGCTAAAATAATTTTTTTTCTTTTTGAGCCATAAATAGAAAAGCTTTATATAGCAGTCGAAGCAAAAGGCGCGGACATTTTTAATTTTCATATTCTATTGTTCCCTATTAAAAAAAATTTGTAAGCATCTAGCTATTAGCAGTTAACATTCAGATCAAGCGCAATAAAAATGAATGAAAAACACTCTTTTAACTTCTACTTTTCAACCATATATTTGATGTTTTCAAACTATCTATATTTCTGGCTAGAAATTATAGATTTGCCTCAAAAGCTGAATTGCGAAGTTCCGACCCAGGAGGCTATCTAATAGCTGACTGCTGAATGCTTACATAATTTCTTTTTCAACTAACCTTTATATAATGAAAAAACTGAAAAATTTAGCCATCAATTTAGGATTAACATTAAGTACATTAATATTTGCTGTCGCAGTAGGTGAAATCGGTCTAAGAATAGCAGGAATTGAACAATCCCCACCGCCAAGAATGGATGCCGAAGTAGACGAAAATTCTCCCTATACTTTCCAAGATCCTTACCGAGGTTGGGCAGGAAATCCTAACGGCAAATCATTTTGGACAGGAGAAGGAATACCTTCCGAAATCAAAATGAATAGTGGAGGATTTCGGGATTATGAACGGAGTAAAACTAAACTAGAAAATGGATTAAGAATTGCTTTATTAGGAGACTCTTTCACAGAAGCAATCCATGTAAAATTAGAAGATACTTATGGTGCAATAATAGAAAAAAATTTACAACAATGTCCTGTCTTAAAAGACCGAAAAGTTGAGGTAATGAATTTTGGAGTCCAAGGTTATGGAACAGCTCAAGAATTAATGACATTAAGACATCATGTTTGGGATTATTCACCAGATTTAGTCATCTTAGTTTTTTTTGCTTCTAACGACCTTCGTAATAATTCTCGTGCCTTAGAACACGATCATTTACGACCCTATTTTTTCTATCAAAATGGTGAACTTGTAGCAGATATGTCGTTCCGCAATTTAAAATTTTGGGAGAGAGATATTTATGCTTTTTCTCAAGTAGATTTCTTGCCATTTTGGTTAGTGCAAAATTCTCGAATATTACAGCTAATTAGAAAAGTAGAAGTTGAAGGAAAGCACCGTCAATATATGAAAGATTATAGTGAAATTAATACTGCTTTCTACAAAGAACCAAAACCAAATTCAGATTGGTCAGAAACCTGGAAAGTGACCGAAGGTTTGATTAAATTAATGAGAGATGAAATCTATGAAAAAGGAAAAGATTTTATGGTAGTAACTGCTAGTGATGCTCATCAAGTTTTGCCGAATTTTCAAGATATTGAAGGATTTAGAAAATCTTTGAATGTACCACATTTATTCTATCCAGATACCAGACTAAAAAATTTTGGGAAAAAGGAAAATATACCAGTTTATACTTTAGCAGGACCAATTTGGCATGAGGCTAAAAAAACAGGTAAATGTTTACATGGTTTTGATAATGCTATTCCTTGTAAAGGTCATTGGAATATAGCAGGTCATAAATTTGTAGGAGAAATAATGGCAGATTATTTGTGTAAGAGATATACTAATTCTGAATAGTATTTATACAACGTTATTAGGGTGAATAAAAATTCGCAAATGCCATGAAAAATTGGAAATTGATGCAGGGAATAAAAACAGGATTCAGTTTAGTTAGTATTAACTTGGTTTTAGCATTTCTGAATTTAAAGGCTGTTTCATTAGGATTTTATTATTCTCAGATCAAGAAACTATTTTATACTCGAAAAAATACTACTTCTCAAGTCCGGGAATAATTGGAAAAAACAGGAACTAGACTGGCTACAGATATAATTAATAAATCTGTATTAGAGCGACTACATCCTCTTTTTGGTTATGTACGAAAGCAAGGTGTTTTTAGCCAAAAACAATTTATTTTTGATTATAAAAAATCAGGAATCAGAGTTAATAATTACAGCCTTATATCTAAGTATAATTATCCTTGATTTTTCTACCCTTGGTTTGCTTAAAATCCTAACTTTTTGGTGGTTATATTTGTAAAAGTTGTACTTTTTCGCTCTTGAAAAAGGCTATAACATTTATGTGTAAAGACTTTTCGATTGAATCAGTAAGAGCCAGGTAAATAGGTATTTTAGGACTTACCCAGAAACCCGGTTTCTCCAAGAAACCCGGTTTCTTTGCCAGGACTTACAAAGAGACCACATATATATGATAGTACCTTTGCGTAAGTCCTATTTGCGTAATATCAAACCCGGTAGTATTAGAATTCAAGACCGTAGTGGTTATATTTGTAAAAGTTGCACTTTTTGCGACCCTAGATATATAGTCATTCTGGTTTAGACTGAGACAATAATTTCTTACTGTTAAAAGGTTTCAGCTAAAAAAATGTTTCATTCTTATTCAGAATAACTATAGTGCTTAAAACTATTGCACAATAGTTTTTTGACTCTACATATAGTACCTTTCCGTAAGTCCTGTATGTAAAGACTTTTAGATTGAATCAGTAAGACCCAGGTAAATAGGTCAGGACTTACGCAGCGACCCTAGATATAGCGCTTAAAACTATTGCGCAATAGTTTTTTAACTCCATATATAGTACCTTTGCGTAACTCCTGTAGGTATTTTAGGACTTACCCAGAAACCCGGTTTCTGGCAGCAACTGGGTTTCTTTGCCAGGACTTACACAGAGACCACACATATATATAGCGTTTAAAACTATAACGTTATAGTTTTTTAACTCTATCAGGACTTACGCAGATGAACCCAGAAACCCGGTACGAGGGTAAATTATTACTGCTCAAAACAACGATTTATCCTAGAAACCGGGTTCCTCCCGTGTAAGTCCTATCTATATACAGTACCTTGGCGTAAGTCCTGTTTGCGTAATATCAAATCCAGTAGTATTAGTAGAATTCAAGACCGTAGTAGTTATATTTGTAAAAGTTGCACTTTTTCGATCTGGAAAAAGGCTATAACGTTATAAAAGGTTATTTATCAGGAGAAAAATTTATAAATTATGAACATTCTAGGAATTTCAGCTTATTATCACGACAGTGCTGCTGCCCTTGTCTGCGATGGCAAAATTATCGCTGCTGCTCAAGAGGAAAGATTTTCTCGAAAAAAACATGATGCCAGATTTCCTCAAAATGCTATTTCTTATTGTCTAAAAGAAGCTAATATCGAATTACTCGACTTAGACAAAATCGTTTTCTATGACAAACCATTAGTTAAATTTGAGCGACTCCTGGAAACTTACCTCAGTTATGCTCCCAAAGGTTTTCGCTCCTTTCTGATGGCAATGCCGATTTGGTTAAAAGAAAAATTATATCTGAAAACCCTATTAAGAAAAGAATTAGCAAAATTAGGTAACTGTAAAAAACCCCATCTTCCCCAACTGATGTTTACCGAACATCATCAAGCTCATGCAGCTTCCGCATTTTTCCCTAGTCCCTTCGATCGCGCTGCCGTAATGTGTCTCGATGGAGTCGGTGAATGGGCAACAACTTCGGTTTGGTTAGGAGAAGGAAATAAACTGACTCCCCAGTGGGAAATTGATTTTCCGCACTCCTTGGGTTTGCTCTATTCAGCTTTTACTTATTACACAGGTTTCAAGGTAAACTCTGGGGAATACAAACTTATGGGTTTGGCTCCCTACGGAGAACCTAATTATGTAGATTTGATTTTAAATAATCTGATAGATTTAAAAGCTGATGGTACTTTCCGGTTAAATATGGAATATTTCAATTACACAACTGGTTTGACAATGACTAATGAGAAATTTGACAAATTGTTTGGCGGTTCTCCTCGCAAAGCAGAAACTAAAATTAGTCAACGGGAAATGGATATTGCTGCTTCTATTCAAAGAGTGACTGAGGAAGTAGTGTTGCGTCTGAGTCGAACCGTGCAAAAAGAACTAAATGTTGAGAATCTTTGTTTGGCAGGGGGAGTTGCTCTCAATTGTGTGGCGAATGGTAAAATTTTACGGGAAAATATTTTTAAAGATATTTGGATTCAACCTGCTGCTGGAGATGCTGGTGGTGCGTTGGGTGCTGCTTTAGCTATTTGGTACGAATATTGCGATGGAGGTAGGGACGTTGATAGTAAGGATGTTGATAGTAAGGACGTTGATAGTAAGGACGTTGATAGTAAGGACGTTGATAGTAAGGACGTCCCTACGGATGTGGAAAAATCTCTTGTTCGCGCTCCTAATGATATGATGCAAGGAGCTTATCTCGGACCGAAATTTGCAGATGACGAGATTCGAGAATATCTCGATGCTATTCAGGCAAAATATGAATATTTGCCAGATTCGGAGTTGATGCCACGGTTAGCAGAAATTTTAAATAATGGTAACGTTATCGGATGGTTTCAAGGTAGGATGGAGTTCGGTCCCCGCGCTTTGGGAGGGCGGTCTATTATTGGCGATCCCCGGAATACCAAGATGCAGTCAGTGATGAATTTGAAGATTAAGTATCGGGAGTCTTTTCGACCTTTTGCACCTTCCGTTTTAGCAGAACGAGTTTCAGATTATTTTGATATTGAACATTCTAGTCCTTATATGTTGTTAGTAGCTCCAGTGCAGGAGAATTTGTTAATTCCGATGACAGAGGAACAAAAGCAGTTGTTTGGGATTGAGAAATTAAATGTACCGCGATCGGAAATTCCGGCAATTACTCATGTAGATTATTCAGCGAGGATTCAAACTGTGCATCAAGAGACTAATGCGAGGTATTATGAATTGATTCGGCATTTTGAGAAATTGACCGGATGTGGGGTGATAGTGAATACATCTTTTAATGTGCGGGGGGAACCCATTGTTGGTACGCCCGAAGATGCTTATCGGTGTTTTATGCGAACAGAGATGGATTATTTGGTAGTGGAGAACTTTTTGATGGCGAAGACTGAGCAGATTCCTTGGGAAAAAGATGAATCTTGGAAACAGGAATTTGAATTAGATTAAAGTTGTAGTCAGCAGGGTGTGTTACATTTCATTAACGCGCCCTTAATTAAGGACAGAGAGGTTCTGCTAAAAAGATGGAATTCTTTGAATATTTTGCACAAGCTCAGTTAGAAGCTTTAAAAGATAGAGAAAAACAAATCATCGAGTTAAGATATGGGCTTACAGGAGACAAACCTATGACTCTAGCTTCCATTGGTGAAGTTTTTGGTATTTCTAGAGAACGAATTCGCCAAATTTTAGATAAGGCTCATAGAAAAATTCGTAGTAAAGGGTAAATAACAGCTTGACATAACCTATGATTATCTATTATAATGTGTAAATATCTATATTTCATCTTATGCTACTAGGATTCAAAACTGAGTTACACCCCACAAATCAGCAAAAAACCTTATTGGCTAAACACGCGCTTTGTAGCTCGTCATGCCTGGAATTGGGGATTATGGCTTACCAGAAACATCCTTAATCACAATTCTAGTCATCCTGATAGTAAACTTAAATTTCCTACTGCTGTTGATCTGCATAAACTTTTAGTAGCAATGGTCAAACCTAAAAACTATTGGTACTATGAAGGTATCCGCTCAATAAATTGGGGTAAGAAGAGAAAAAGTACAGCTAGTATTGTAAAATATCATCCATGACGCCAAAAATATCATCATCAAAATTAGTGGCTACATTACTGCAATCAATTGCTCGAG